>CAYTTK010000030.1:0-8795 GCA_964440735.1 uncultured Pirellulales bacterium | reverse complement strand
AAGATTCGTTGGATCAAAGTTCTCAAGAGAAACATCATGAGCCCTTGCGAATTAAGGCGTTATTGAATCCAGCACCTGATGGTATCGCGACATTGTTGCGCAAAACCCACTTAAACATTCTACGTTTCTACCGAGATTGATTAAGAACAACCTCAATTACGAATCATCCGTAAGGGTATAGGTAACCGTGTGAACATCGCTTCCCGTTCCCTGGGCTGCCGTGGCACTTGCTGTGTACTGTAAGTCACAGCCACCAGTTGTCATTGCCACTCCAGTGACAAAATTTGTGGCAGTGGTGCTGAGAGTTATCTCAGATTCTGCTGTACCACCCGTGACGTTTTGTGCTACAACTTTGAGTGTAAAAGTTGGTGAGCCCAGATTAGTTGCAACTGTGACCTTTTTACTTGCTTCGTTTGTGGTCCAATCCAGATCAGCAGTGAGATTGTCCACGGCATCGTCGGGCTCCTGACCGGCAGTAGCAGTATTACATGTGAGGGTAACACTAGCACCAGTAATAGCGAGTTCATTGATAGGACTTACAGTTACAGTGACTGTGTGGCTGTCGTTGTCAGCTGCCTGGGCATATCCAATTACACTTAGGACTAAAAGCATTGCCAGCAACAAAACTTTAACTGAACTTTTCATAATTTAACCTCCTTTATTCATTTTTAAAAGAACCCTTCGTTTATCTCAATATTCCATTCTTACGCAAAGTTATAATCCTCAATTGCTCTGTTGACCTTACACATCAATTTTGTCATATAAAGTTCTACCTTGTTGTAATAATCTGATATTTTTCATATCAGCATTGACCTCTACGAAAGAGATACCAACAACAGTTGTTGAACCAAAGGTAATATCGTCGATAAAAGTAGGTGTATTAACAAGGGTTTTCCCTTGAAGACGCTGGGAAAAGCCTTGGAGGCCAGATTAGAGCAGGATTCTCATGATAACGAAGATGAAACAACAGATGATGCGGTTATGTTTGTAGGCAGGCCGTCTTTGTTTGGAATGGCAGGCACGGTAGTTAAGGGCTGTTTTTTATTATCTTGGCGGCTCTTGTAATAAAATCGTGGTGGCTGGTTACTTGAATCCTCAATTAACCGACCCGGAGTTTGTTTTTGAAAAGGTGCGGAGTCCCCGTAGGCTCTACGACGTTATCAAAAAAGCTAGTCTTGATGCTGACCGACAAAACCGGGTCATTCACATGGAATAATTTGACCTCTTACCTCTAGCTTTTACTTATCTATTTTTGAAAGTGCCAAGGCGCTCAGTCTGCTCTGTGTTCACAATACGAAATTTCCAAAATTCCCTTCCAATCTCAAAATTAATTGAGTAGATTATTGACAAGCAGTGTGGGAGAACCGATAATTTCATTAGCGTAGATCGGTTAACAACGCTTATCACTCAGGATCAGGATGATCACAAATGAAAAGACTTTTTCCGGAACTTGACGAAATAGAGCTTGATGCGAGAAAGCTTAATATACAGCGGTCTCCGAAAAAAGGAGGGTCTTCTGCTGTTGATTCCATCCCTTACATCAGTGAACTCAACGTCGAAATAGTCGAAAACACCCAACCTATGCAGTTTGCATCAAACGTGAATGAGCACATACATCGCTGGGCTCCTTACGTACAGGGATTCTCCGCCACCTTTGTCCAGAGCATACTGAACCAATACAGGAAAATCTACAGAGAACCCGTTATCCTCGACCCATTTGCAGGTTGTGGAACGGTTTTGGTTCAAGCCAAGCTTAATGGCTACAAGTCGGTGGGAACCGAGATAAATCCTCTTCTGCAATTTATTGCCAATACAAAACTAAATTCTTGGGAGGTTTCTCCTAACTACTTGCTTAAGGTATATAACGAAATTTCGAAAGACAAGCCGTTAGATGCGCCAGCATTTCTGAAATCTGCTTCACAATTCAGAAAACCTGTTTTGCGTAATTTGGAGCTTATTAACGGCGGGATAGCTTCGATAGAAACTCGTACCGAGAAGCAGGAAAAAATCAAGAACCTTTTTAAACTTGCTTTTTCTGCAATTTTGGTCGATTGCAGTAATTTGAAAAGAAGTCCCTGTCTTGGATACGTCAAAAATAAATTTGTCGAAGATTCAGCCCCTTTCGTGTTATTTGACAAAAAGATGCGAGAGATCGCAGAGGATTTACGGATTATCCAGTCTCAATACAATGATTTTATTGATACTGAAAGCAAAGTTATTTGCTCCAATGCAATGACTTTTGAGCATACTGATAAGTTTGACTTGGCCGTTACATCACCCCCATATATGAATGGGTTAGATTACGTAATGAATTACAAGATAGAAATGGGTTGGCTGGGTTTCGTCCAGAGCCAGAAGGACCTAAAAAGTATTAAGGATGCAATGGTCGTTTGTGACAACGTTTCCAAAGGACTGGTTAGAAAATTCTATGGCTCTCCCACAACCTACACTAATCCTTGGATAGAAGCAATAAAAACCGATATCCAGAAAAGCATCACCAGAAGAGGTGCTTATAGAAGGCAAGATATGCCGTACATCGTTCACAAATACTTTGATGATCTCTATAAGGTTATAAAGAATGTCGCATATTCTCTTAAGCATGGTGGCAGATTTATACTCGTGGTTGGCGATAGCCTTATCGCAGATGTTTATGTCCCTACAGATCTATTGATAGCAAAAATTGGATTAGATTTGGGTTTGAAAATAGAAAGGATAGAAAAGGCAAGAGAAAGACGCTCCGGCCAAATAAGAAGTTACAAACTAAGAGAATCAATAATTACTCTTCTGAAAAGGTAAGGATTATGCCTGACATCGAAATCGGGTACCAAGAAGACCCCAAAAACTCTAATGGCATAACGAGGGCGCGCACAACTGGACAACTCCGCTCTTGGCACATACCTCGTGCTATGAAAGCCTTGGAAAAATTAAACAGTGAAATGGGCAAGGTAATATTCCCGGGTAATTATATATTGTTCGACCAGATGAAAGTGTATATTGGTGAAGCAGGAAGTGTTTACGATAGATTAAAGACCCACATGAAAACCCCTGACGCCAAAATAAAAAATTGGGACTCTGCTCTTATTCTCAATGATGGTCGCCCAGCCACTCAATCTGATTTCAATGACCCTGTGGTGAGATGTGCCTTGGAATTTCACCTTATTTCACTATTCAAGGCTAATAAATATCGTGTTGTTTCTCAAGGACGCCAACCAGCTCGTACTGCAACACAAAATTATATCGTTACATCGCTCATATATGAATTAGACCACTTTCTCCTTAAGAAAAACATAATCACCAAAGTTCTTGAGGATGAAGGTCTTCAAGAAATATTTGGGGATGAGCTAAAAAAGCTGTTAACAGCTTGTGGAAAACACATTCAAAAATGGTCTGCGTACGAAGCTGTAATTGATGGACAAAAGTCTTATATTCGTCCTGGAAGTATAAAGTCAAAAGGTTGGCAGATAACTTTCAGAGATCGGTTCCTTAATTCGCTTGAAAAAGGCGATGGTTGCCTTCTTGTATCGCGAGATGGTGTTTTGCTGATTCCTTTAAGCGAGATTCAAAGGTTGGTTAGTGATAAAGCAATGTTTAATCAGAACACTATAGACATATATATGAGTTTTGCACATGATAAGGTTACAGCTTCCTACAAAGACAATAGGATAGACGTTACACAATACAAATTGCGAGGGTAACGCTCAATTTCATCTTGTGTCTCTTTCGTGTATATTGCATCCGATGCGACTCACGGATCCGTAAAACAGACGCCGCAAGCTTCTGTATGTCAAAAATGTAGATATTTTTAGAAAGCTGCTATATATGTGCCTGAGATTCAGAAGCTACATGATTGCTTGAATTAACACAAGAGCAATTAAAACCGTCATTACGAAACAACAATGATTATAAAACGCTATTCTCTGCTAACTATAGTTACCAACCTCACAAGCTCGGCCACAGAATCAACTTTCATCTTCTCCATAATATGATTGCGATGGAACTCAACTGTCTTTTGGCTAAGCCCCAGTTTGCTGGCAATAACCTTGTTAAGTTTACCAGCAGTCACAAGATCCATCACTTGCCGCTCTCTGGGTGTAAGAAGCGCAAGTCGCGATTCCAGTTCCTTCCGCTCAGCCTCTTTTTGCCTGGCTTGGATGTCCTCAGCAATGGAATTTTGGATCCGGTCTAATAGAACTTGGTCACTAAACGGCTTTTCTATTAAGTCCACTGCACCTTTTTTCATTGCCTGCACGGCCACTGGAACGTCACCGTAGCCAGTAATGATAATAATGGGGATACGTATCTTTTTTTTCTGGAGCATTTCTTGAAGTTCAAGACCGCTCATAGCCGGCATTCGTATGTCGAGAACTAAACATCCTGGCCTGACTGGGTCATAACTATCTAAAAACTCTTGCGCGCTCAGATATATCTCTACGTTCATTCCTACTGATTTTATTAGTAGTTGCAATCCTTTAAGCACAGCCGAATCATCGTCCACGACGAATACTGTTGGTTCAGATTGAGTCATAACAAACTCCTTTCAAAGGTAATGTAAATCCGAATGTTGCGCCATTAGGGGATCCTGGCGCTGCCCAGAGCTGCCCTCCGTGCGCCTTAATTATCGACCGGCTGATTGATAAGCCGATCCCCAGTCCCTTAGGTTTAGTCGTAAAAAACGGGTCGAAAACTTTGTCGATAATTTCAGGAGGTAAGCCTTTACCTGTATCACTTACCGTGACCTGAACCGAATCATCTTTCTCTATGGCGACTCGGATAGTTATTTCGCGCCGACCATCAGGTATGTCACTTATTGCCTCTAAAGCATTGAACAGCAAATTCAGCAAAACCTGTTCAATTTCGATTGGGTCTGCCAAGAATGTCAGGATCTCTTTTGACGGTTCAACTTGTAGAATCGTGATTCCTTTAAGTCGTGCTTCGGCCTCCACAAAGCTGATGGCTTCCCGAATAGTATTATTGATGTCGACAGTAGTCCGTTGCATCACTTGCCGCTCTCTGGGTGTAAGAAGCGCAAGTCGCGATTCCAGTTCCTTCCGCTCAGCCTCTTTTTGCCTGGCTTGGATGTCCTCAGCAATGGAATTTTGGATCCGGTCTAATAGAACTTGGTCACTAAACGGCTTTTCTATTAAGTCCACTGCACCTTTTTTCATTGCCTGCACGGCCACTGGAACGTCACCGTAGCCAGTAATGATAATAATGGGGATACGTATCTTTTTTTTCTGGAGCATTTCTTGAAGTTCAAGACCGCTCATAGCCGGCATTCGTATGTCGAGAACTAAACATCCTGGCCTGACTGGGTCATAACTATCTAAAAACTCTTGCGCGCTCAGATATATCTCTACGTTCATTCCTACTGATTTTATTAGTAGTTGCAATCCTTTAAGCACAGCCGAATCATCGTCCACGACGAATACTGTTGGTTCAGATTGAGTCATAACAAACTCCTTTCAAAGGTAATGTAAATCCGAATGTTGCGCCATTAGGGGATCCTGGCGCTGCCCAGAGCTGCCCTCCGTGCGCCTTAATTATCGACCGGCTGATTGATAAGCCGATCCCCAGTCCCTTAGGTTTAGTCGTAAAAAACGGGTCGAAAACTTTGTCGATAATTTCAGGAGGTAAGCCTTTACCTGTATCACTTACCGTGACCTGAACCGAATCATCTTTCTCTATGGCGACTCGGATAGTTATTTCGCGCCGACCATCAGGTATGTCACTTATTGCCTCTAAAGCATTGAACAGCAAATTCAGCAAAACCTGTTCAATTTCGATTGGGTCTGCCAAGAATGTCAGGATCTCTTTTGACGGTTCAACTTGTAGAATCGTGATTCCTTTAAGTCGTGCTTCGGCCTCCACAAAGCTGATGACTTCCCGAATAATATTATTGATGTCGACAGTAGTCCGTTGTGGTTCGTGTTTGCGAACCAGTTTTCCTATGCGGCGGATGATGTCGCCTGCTCGTATAGTCTGTGCTGCAGTTTCTTCCATTGCGTCCAAAAGCTCATTGGAGGCCCACGCTCCTGACCTCATCATTCGCAAGGATGCTTGGGTGTAATTTGCAATGGCGCAGAGCGGTTGATTGAGTTCATGCGCTAAACCAGAAGCCATCTCGCCAATAGTGCTAAGTCTTGAAGCATGGGTAAGCTGTGCTCTATGTTCCTGTTCACACTGCTCTATCCGCTTTCGCACGACCATGTCCAGTTGCAGTTGCTCGTTGGCTTTTGCCAGCTCTGTCGTTCGTTCCTCAACCCTCCTTTCCAACTCGTCGTGAGCTTTCTGCAACACCTTCTCGGTGGCCTTGCGGTCGGTTATATCCCAAAAAATGCCTAATAGTCCAACGGTGTTATCTTGCTTATCTTTGATAGGTGTTTTGACTGCTTGGATAATCTGTTCATGTCCGTTTAGGATATATTTGTCTTCTATGCTTTCTGTCTTCCCAGACTTCATGATTCTCTTATCGTCTGTTCTATATTTATCAGCCAACTGCTTAGGGAAAAAATCATAATCTATCTTTCCAACAATTTCTTCAGGCTTGATCTTCAAGTCCCGAGCAAAGTTTTCATTGCAACAGACATAAACTAAATATTTATCCTTATAAAATATTTTTTGTGGGAGGTTTTCAAATAGTATTCTATACTTACCCTCACTTTCGCACAACGCCTCCTCTAACTGTTTGCGATCGGTGATGTTCGCATCTACACCTCTATATCCCAAAAGACCTCCTTTGTCATCGAGTATAGGAACTCCACTTGTCGAAAACCATACTGGTTTACCATTCTTGTGCACATTTACCTTTATGATTTCACGGAAGGACTGCTTTTTAGCGAAAACTTCAAATGCTTTTTTCGTCAGTCCTTGCTTTTCTTGAGGGTAGAATAGGTCATAAAAATATTTTCTCCCAGTGATCTCTTCTGGTTTGTAACCAAGATTCTTTTCCACTGCTGGACTTGTGTAGGTGTATAAGCCATTAGCGTCCATTTCCCAGATCCACTCCTGTGCAACCTCTGCTATCTGTTTGAAACGCTCTTTTGATTTCCGAAGCGCCTTGTTTGTCTTCATATGGGTGAGCTGATCGAGTTTTTTCAGGTTCAAAGGCGATACGTCAACCTTTTCAACAAGCTCTTTCTTGCTTTTCTTGGAACCAAACATAGGTTTGTCTCCCAGCAACTTTCCTTGCCTTAGTTATGTCCTGCATCTGACATACCACACCCCCTTCTATGACCATACAATAACGCCAAACTCATACCTTGTCAAAAAAAAATTGCACCCACTGGTAATACACATCCTATAAATTTGACCTGACCTTCGCCCTGAAAACTGGTCCATTCCAAATGAGAGAAAATTTTTTCAATCTCAATTTTGGAAAGGATTTTGGAATGAAAAAGACCAGATTTACAGAACAACAGATTGCCTATGCCGTAACACAGATGAATGAAGCAGCAGACTTATCTTATTGAAGACCACTACTTTGCTGTTCTTGATGGTTACTACATTGAGGGGTCAACACAAACACGACATATAGCGTGCCAGTTCGGGGCAAAAACAAAACAGCCTTTTAGTAACAAACATATCATTCCGTGATAGTATAGGTAATGATATGCTCATCACGCCCTGCCTTTTTTCCAATCTTATGCAAGGCCTTGTACTTCAGAGAACAACCGCCAACCTCCCGGGCAATACCAGTTATAAGGGTTGAAGCTTTCTCATTAATAACCACCCAACCTTTTAATGCGCCTTTGCTGTTTGAATTTACAGCCCGAACGCTAAGAATATAATCCTGTTCATCTGTTGCCAGGTTGGACTGAACCGTGACTTTCATCCCTTCGAGGTTCGTCGTCCACTTGAGCTCTTGACTTCCGGTGGTTATGCCTGTTCTGTCAACAGTCAACCAGGTCCAATTTTTCCCGCCAGTATCTACAAAAGAGATAACAGCCAGGGGCTCCGCTCTAACCGCTACAATTTGGGTAGCGATGGCACCGGTAGCTAAAGCATATTTAGGTAAACCAAAAAGAAAAACCATCGGAACAAAAATATGTAACTTACATTTTTTCATCATTCCCACAACCTTTGCTAAAGCTAACTTAAACAAATATAATTTTATCATTTTTCTAACTGTATTTCAAGAAAAAAACGTTATTTAGCGGTTGCTCTCGATTTTGTAGCGGTGGGAAGCAGTTTTTCGCTCAAAAATCATTTTGGTGTGTTTTCTACTGCAATCCTGTCCTTGCAGCTTTTATGGGGCTCTTCCAAAGTGAAAAAATGTAAATGCGCACTAAATGTGGGACAATTACCACAAATCTTACACGAGATCAATAAAGATAACTGTATATAAAATCTTACGAACGACCAAAGTGGAAGGTCTAAGACGTCACAACACCTCAGTCGGGCGGTTCAAATTTATAACCTATCTCCCTTATTGTGTGTATAAAAATCGGATTCTGTGGATTATCTTCTATCTTATTTCTAAGTGTGGTGACAAAACGGTCGATGCTGCGCTGACCTGTATAAGAGTCATAACCCCACACCTTATTGAGTATTTCATTACGTGTAAGAGCTCTACCCGGCATCCTGGCAAACAACTCCAGAAGTCTAAATTCTTTCGGCGACAGTTTAATTTCCTTACCTTTACGTGTGAGTTTCCTGGCTGGAATATCAAGTTTAAAATCTCCAAACTCATAAACGTCTTGTTCTGCCAGTTTTCTTCGTCGCAAAAATGCCGCCGACCGTGCCAAAAGCTCTTTTATGCTGAAAGGTTTGGTGACATAATCATCGGCCCCAAGATT
>CAYTTK010000029.1:0-21371 GCA_964440735.1 uncultured Pirellulales bacterium | reverse complement strand
GCCGAGCGAATGATGCAGCCGCCTCGCCACATCAGGGCGATTCCGCCGTAGTTTAAATTCCAGTCGTGCTTTTTTGCCGCTGCCCGCATCAGCTGATAGCCCTGGGCATAGCTTACGATTTTGGAGGCGTAAAGTGCTTTTCGTAAATCCTCGATGAATTTTTCTTTGTCGCCCTTGAACTTGGCCCTTGGTCCTTTGAGGATTTTGGATGCTGCGACGCGCTCTTCTTTTAAAGCCGAGAGACATCGAGCAAAGACGGCTTCGCCTATCAGCGTTAGCGGCTGGCCGAGATTTAAGGCCTCAATGGCGGTCCATTTGCCGGTGCCCTTCTGGCCGGCTGTATCGAGAATGAGGTCGATTACTTCGTTGCCATCTTCATCTTTGTAGGCCAAAATGTCCCGCGTAATCTCGATGAGGTATGAATTAAGCTCACCCTTATCCCACTTGCTGAGGACCTCGTACATTTCCTGGTTTGTCATTCCTATGCCCTGCTTCATCATCTGATAGGTCTCGCATATCATTTGCATATCACCATATTCGATACCGTTGTGCGTCATTTTGACGAAGTGTCCTGCCCCATTTTCGCCGACCCAGTCGCAGCAGGGTTCACCTTCAGGTGTCTTTGCGCAGATGGCCTGGAAGATGGGTTTGACGTGCTGCCAGGCGGCAGGTGAGCCGCCGGGCATCATCGACGGGCCTTGAAGCGCCCCTTCTTCACCGCCGGAGACACCTGTGCCGATGTAGAGCTTGCCTTTGCTTTCGACATACTCTGTGCGGCGAATGGTATCGGGAAAATGGCTGTTGCCGCCGTCGACGATGATGTCACCGTCTTCGAGATGCGGCAGGAGCTTGTCGATGAAGGCATCGACCGCTTCGCCGGCCTTTACCATCAGCATTATCTTGCGTGGTTTTTTTAGATTAGCTGCAAATTCTTCGATGGAGTGGCAGCCAATTATGTTTTTGCCTTTGGCCCTGCCGTTTATAAAAACATCCACTTTTGAGACGGTTCTATTAAAACAGGCGACGGTAAAGCCCTTGCTTTCCATATTAAGAATTAGATTTTCGCCCATAACTGCCAAACCAATCAGGCCGATATCTGCCTGCGGTGAGTTTATCGAATCTGCTTGTGCCATTTTGTGTCGCTTCCTTTCTAATTGAGTATTTATTATTGATTATTCGTCTGGGATAGTTGGTATTTGTCCATTTGATAATCTGTACAGCGTCTCACCTGCGTGGTGAACAACCAATATCCCTTGGTCTTCTTTGTTTTCGTAGTCAGCTATATTTATATCATCAGGATTCATATATTTCAAGTTTACTTTTTCGCATCGCTGCCTGCTGATTCCCGTGGCGAGAACTACGTTGATTCTCGGCTTTTCGACGCCGTTAATATATGTGCCGATGCCTTTGACGTGCGTTGAGTGGGCGATAACCGCTCTTGGAATATCACTGAATTTATCCATTCGCTTGAGGAAATAATCGCGCGTGTGGTAGCCGATTTTATCGATGAATTTGCCGTGTGTATAAGAAATCTCGGTGATGTGCGGAGCATATATAATCAGCGTGCAGCCGTCTGCTGCTATCGGTTCGAGCTTATACATTACCTTGCCGGACGTCCAGATGTCGTCATACATCTTCGGTGCAATGCCGAGAATGGTCTTGTATGGTTTATCTTTATAAGCGATATTGGTGACCTTGGACAAGTCAGCCGCTTTTTCCCACGCCTGCCTGCAGTCGCCGATAAATATTCCTTTGAGCTTATTTTCCACGGTTACTATGGCAAATAATTTGTGCGGCATTTTTATAAAAGAGGCTGCCTTTTCAACAACCTCCCGTGTCGGTGTCCAGATATTTCCATTTATAACCGGATTTGTTATCACGGCACCGAGCCAGTGAAAGAAGTTTATAATTTCGTCCCCTGCGATTCCGGGAAAGATATACTTATGCCCGCCGGAAAAGCCCACAACTTCGTGAGGGAAAACAGGGCCTAAGATGAAGAACTCATCGTATTGGAAAATCAGCTTGTTAATTGCGATGTCAACTTCTTCGCGAAACAGGCCGCCACTTATCTGTTCGATGTCGTCGGCGGAAATTTTACCGATAGAAGTAAAAGTTTGCGGCTTTTCCCATTCGTGGTTGAAGAGTTTTACTGATGAGTATTTGTTTTTACGCTGCTGGAGCGTAATCGATAATCTGGTGCAGATTTGCTCCTCTGTTAGCGGCTGATGAGTCCCGAGCGCAACAAGGCAATCGAGCGCCTTTGCCTTTTGGCCTATACAATCGTAAATGCTTTTGAATATGTCACCTATCGGCCCTGAACGGGTATTGTCGGGGATTATCAATAGAAGCCGTTTGCCGGTATAGTCATTTTTCGCAAAGAACTCACCTATTGCTTTACCAGCTTCCTTATTATCAATGAAACCGTCTTTATCTTGTCGCTCAATTATCATTATAACTCGTCGTGCGTATTGAGTATTTCGTCCTGCGCAAAAAAACGAACTTCTATTTTTGCCAGGGTGGTTTTTCGGGCAGACAGGCGTCAAATTCCTGTATTAGCTTCTTCTCATATTCACCGGCATATTGGCCTTTTACGAATCTATCAAACGCCTCATCGTGAAATCTCTTCCAGGATTCAGTTTCGCTTCCCGGATTAACCGGATAGAACAAAGCATCGTTTGCTCTGGCGGCCTTCATATCCCCCGGTGCGTCGCCAATCATCAGGACGTGATTCTTTTCATACCTGCCCTTTGTGGCAAGTTCTAAGTGCTGGGCCTTTTTACCCATTTCCTGTCCGGCTATAACTTCTACGTATTTAGCGATATCGTGTTCTTCCCACTCCCGTCGCAGCGCCTCATTGGGTGTGGCTGAGACCACGATAACGTCGGCTAAAGGTTGAATCTTCTCTAAGCTTTCCCGCACATAAGGAAAAGGCGGCATGCCCTTGACGGTTTCTCCTATAGCCCAGTTTACTCGCTCACTCCAGGCGAGTGCATGTTCCAGTTCGGCTTTTGCTTGCGGGTCTGAAGCCTTTTCTATGGCCTGCTTAAGACCATCGTTGCTTAACAAACTGTTGGGGTCATCGACCCAGGCAAAATAGTGGGGGTATTGTGGAACCTTAAATTTTCTGGCCTTGACCATCGGATGGGACGGCAGCAGCTCTGCGATGATACGCTTGGCTGTTTTATGCCGGTTAAAACCTCGCGTTTTGGAAAACAAATCTGCAAATTCCTTGCATTCGCGTGCCGCCTGGGCTACCGGCTGCAGGCTGAAGAATGCAATCAGCCAGGGACAGAAACATTCACGCTGCTTGATTCCCATCGTATCGAATGCACAGCCGTCCGAATCGATGCCAACGAAGAATTTCTTTTTTGGTTTGAAATCTTTTAATGGTTTTGCCGGGTCAACTGTCATTTTGCTCTCCTGTAAAATCATTATTTTACAAATGAATCTCTTAAACTCCGCTAAAGGCCGAGAATCCGCCGTCAACGGGGACGACGATGCCGGTCACGAATTTCGCTGCATCGCTTAATAGCCATATAACCGTCCCGATTAGCTCCTCGGCTTCGCCGAATCTTCCCATCGGAGTATGGTCTATAATCTGCTTACCGCGGTCGGTTAGCTTGCCGGTCTTTTCATCGGTTAACATGAACCGGTTCTGTTCGGTCAGGAAAAAGCCCGGTGCAATAGCATTGACGCGAATGTCCTTGGAATAGTTCTGGCATAGATGCACCGCCAGCCATTGTGTAAAGTTGCTAACGGCTGCTTTGGCGGCTGAGTAAGCAGGGATTTTCGTCAGTGGACGAAATGCGTTCATACTCGATATATTTAGTATTATGCCTTTGCCTTTATTGGCCATATCCTTAACTACGACCTGTGTCGTAAGAAATGTGCCGAGAAAATTCAAATCGAATACGAACCGCACCGCATCAGCCGGCATATCGAAGAACGATAAATCTACAGAGGTGGTGGCCTCTTTTTTATTGCCGCCGGCTCCGTTAATCAAAACATCGATTTCGCCAAGCTCGGCAATGGTTTTGTCGCGGGCTGTCTCGAGACTTTTCTTGTCCAGCACATTGCATTTAACGGCCAATGCCTGGCCGCCGCTGGATTTGATTTCATCTGCAATTTTTTCTGCTGCCTCTTCGATAATGTCCCAAACGGCTATCTTTGCTCCGACAGCGGCGAGCGCCTTGGCCATCGTGCCGCAAAGGACACCGCCGGCACCGGTAATAACAATAACCTTACCTTTAATATCGAATAGCTCTTCCATCGTTATCCTTTCTCGTGGAAGCGTAAACTCATTTACTTATTCACGCATCCACTCATTTACTCATCCGCTACATATATTTTGGCAGTTTCTTTTCCAATGGTTTGCGTTCGAATCTCATAAATACAGGCAGGCCGTCTTTGTCAATTGTGACTGGCACTTCACCCTGAACCAAGGGCCTTACATAATCGCGCATTGCATCGGTGATGTGATTGCCTTTGTCATTGATAAATTCTTTTGGCACTTTCTTTTCGCCGTTGGCCACATCTCTTAACTCTGCCAGACCTGTTGTGCATTTATATTTTGGCCCTTCTTCGCGGACCAGCGTAACCATTTTGCCGTTCACGCCTTCTAAAGCGGACTTTACAGCCATCTGCCCGCACATATATGCCTCATTAACATCGGTGAGCGACGCAAAATGCATAGCGCTACGCTGATTTGTGCCGAGCTTGTTGAAGCGGGCTTTTATCTTTACTTGGCTTTCAATTACGGCCTTTAGCATCTCAGCTACGCCGCCAAGCTGAACATGGCCGAAACTATCTTTGGCGAAAGTCCCTGAATCGGCGGTGATATACTGGCCCTTGTCATCCTTGAGTCCTTCGCCTGCAACGATAAATACCCTGCTGTATTTTTTTAGCACCTCGTTTACATCGTTGACGAGTTTATCGAAAGAAAAAGCTGCTTCAGGTATATATACAAGATGCGGTGCGTCCTCTTCGCAGCGATGTGCCAGGCCTGTTGCCGCTGCTATCCAGCCGGCATTTCTTCCCATCACCTCAAGAATCGTGCAGGTGTCTGTGGTATAAAGTGCTTCTGTATCTCGACCAGCTTCCATTGCACAGGTAGCAACGTATTTTGCCACGCTCGGATACCCCGGGCAGTGGTCGGTAAAGGCCAAATCGTTATCAACCGTCTTCGGTATGCCCATACAAACCAGCTCATAGCCGGCATCGGCGGCGAGCTTATTAACTTTGTCTGCAGTATCCATCGAGTCGTTACCGCCTGCATAGAAAAAGTAATGAATGTTATGGGCCTTGAAGACATCGAGGATTCTGTCGAAATCTGCTTTGGAGTCTTCGAGCGATTTTAGTTTGTATCTGCACGAACCGATAGCTGCTGCGGGTGTTTGCTTTAGTGCTTCAATGGTATCCGGTTTTTCAGCAGAGATATCGAATAGCTCTTCTTTAAGAACGCCCAATATGCCGTTGGTTGCTCCTATTACACAGCCAATTTTGCCCGATTTCATTGCTTCCTGGATTACACCGCAGGCACTTGAATTGATTACCGCGGTAGGCCCGCCGGACTGGGCCACGATAGCATTTGGTTGAGAACCCATCACAATTTCTCCTTTTATAATATTTACCCCGACCTCTCGGGATTGACGAAATCACTACACTTCGGCAGAATATACAAAAGGCCGGCTGCGATTTCAATAAATTTTCCTTTTGTATTCAAAACCCTGCGGTTAAGGCTGTTTTTGGAGCAGAATATGGCAAATTATATGATAGCACAGATTGACGAGATTGATGCGGCAAGGTGCCCCTGCGGCTTTACCCGGCGGGCCTTTGTCAGCCCGGATAATCCCGTGGCAACGCTGCACATAGTTGATATTACTGAAGATGCCCGTGTGCATTACCATAAAAAGCTCACCGAGATTTACCTTGTCCTTGAGGGCGATGGTTTTCTGGAGCTTGACGACGAACGCGTGCCGGTGAGGCCGTTGACTGCGGTTCTTATCAAGCCCGGCTGCCGTCATCGGGCCGTGGGCAGGATGCGAATTATTAATGTCTCCGTTCCCGCATTCGACCCGAAAGACGAGTACTTTGACTAAGTCTATTGATTAAGTTGTTGACAAACAGACCCACCCATGCTAATCTAAACCTCACGGATTCCGCCCTGAATTAGAATGTAGGGTGGGCTTGTAGCCCAACAAAATTAACTAACATTTATCCGCCGTAGTCCGATTTACAAGACGCAGGTGGGACTATTAGTATGTGGTGTACAGTTCCCCGTAAGGGGTTCCTAGGACTGCCACAGTTATTATTATGTTAGGCATACACTAAGAACAAGGATTTAGATTGGTCATGGCAACTGTCAAAGAAAATGCTCTTGAGTGGGCCTTGAAGCACTTAACCAGATACTATGACAGCGACTTCTATCCAAAATCATTTGAGTTTGAAGCAATTGCTTGCAATTGGCCTTCCGTTAAAGATTACATACTCTCTTTAGAGTTGCTAGAGTATACTCCTAAATCACCTGTCATCAGCCTCGCCCCTAAAGCAAACGGAACTTACCGTATTGTCCAAAAACTCGACCCTATAGATTCATTAATTTACACAGCACTTGTTTACGAGTTGCACCAAATAATTGAAGACTATCGTATTCCTGCCTCAGAAAATATTGCATGTTCATACAGAATAAAGCCTGATGTTAATGGTTCCTTCTTCGATAGAGACAAAAACGGTTGGAAGAATTACAAGAGACGAATAAAAAAGCTCTCAAAAAAATACAAAGATGGATATGTAATTAGTTGTGATATAACAGACTTTTACAATCAAATATATACTCATCGTATTCAAAATATCATTTCAGAAGCAGGTGGCGGAGAGTTTGATGAACAAGCAAAAATTTTACATGAATTTCTCCTAAAATTAAACACAAAGACTTCTCGTGGTATCCCTATTGGCCCAGCCGCAAGTATTGTTTTAGCTGAAGCAATAATGTCTGACATAGATAAAAAAATCATAAGTTATACTCGTGACTTTACTAGGTGGGTAGATGACATAATCATTTTTTTTAAGAAAAAAGAAGACGCGGTCTTTGTTTTTCATGAATTGACGAAGTACTTGCATAGTATCCATAGGCTTGTTTTTTCAGGAGAAAAGTCTAGGATAAGAACCGTTAAAAGGTTTTTAAAGTATCACTTTAAGGACGAAGAAAAAGAAGAAGAAATTGTGATATTGAGAAAAACAGAAGAGTTGGCGAAAGAAAAATTTGAAGAATTGGATATCGATATTTCTCTTTATGGATCATATGACGAAGAAGATTTAGAAGAAGAATATGAACGCATTTACAACGAAGTTGCAGAAAACGAACAGTTTAAAATCCTTTCAAAAGCATACAAGGAAATTCTAAATAAATCTGTTGAATCAAACAAATTAGACGTTCCGCTATTGAGGCGTATTTTGAGAAATGCCACAAGGTACAGAATAAGAAGCATTGTGCCAATTGTCTTAAAGAATTTTGAATTTTTAATTCCGGTTATCAGAGAAGTCATAATTTACTTAAACAAGGTACTGAGTGCCAAATCGATAGAACATCATAAAAAGTATTTTGAGATCATTCTGGATAGCTCCATAATGCGTCTTCCTTTTATAAACATGTGGATTTCACACCTATTACATAACAAACATTTCGACGCTGTTGACTTGCCGATTAATTATGAAAAAATCTCTCAAATCAGAGACAAAGCTCTTTTGGCAAGGAGAAGAAAAGATAGGGTTTGGGTTAAAGACTATAAAGATGGTATCGATGTATTAGGTCCTTGGGACAAAAGAGCTATTTTATATTCTTCAGGCATTCTATCAAGAGATGAAATGGAACCTTGGACAAAGCTAGTTTCCTCAAGGGGTGATATTATTGATAAATCTCTATGTAAATTATTGTCATCAAAAAGTAAGAAATAACTTAATATCGTACACGAGAATTAAAGGGAGAATTAAAGTTGTTCGGCACCCTATTGAGTTCTGATAGGCAAGCAGGGACGCCGGCAACAAGAGCAAAGGTAATAGAGAATAATGAAAGAGATACCGTTGGGCAACGGCCAGTTCGCAAATGCTACTCTGCGAAGTAGCGCTTCGCTACGAAGCACGAGAGTCAATGACGAAGATTACGAGAAATCGAGCTGTTTACAGCATGGTGAGCAGTTTGTATTATATTTAAGGATATATGCCGATGTAGCTCAACGGTAGAGCACGGCTTTCGTAAAGCCGGGGTTGTGGGTCCGATTCCCACCATCGGCTGTGTGAATCCGCAGGAGAAATATAAATCGCTTCAGCAAATCCTCAAGGAGCTGGGTAAGGTAGTTGTCGCATATTCCGGCGGGGTGGATAGCACATTCCTTTTGAAAGCGGCTGTCGATACGCTCGGAGCTGAAAATGTTTTGGCCTGTATCAACGTCGGGCCTGCTGAGCCGAGCGGCCAATTACAAAGGGCAAAAGAGTTCGCACGAAGTATTGGCGTTAAATTAAAGACAATCGAAACAGATGAGCTTGGCGACCCTAACTTTACCGCTAATAAAGCCGACCGCTGTTTTCATTGCAAATCGCGGATATGCAGAATCCTTGTGGACATCGCAAAAGAGCAGGGCTTCGACAACGTCGTCTTCGGCACAAACTTCGATGACCTCGATGATTTTCGGCCCGGCAATCGAGCTATGAAAGTCTTTGGAATCCGCTCACCCCTGGCAGAGGCAAAGTTGACAAAAAATGACATTCGTCAATTAAGTAGAGAAATGAACTTACCTACGGCAGATTTGCCCTCATCGCCCTGCCTGGCTTCGAGAATTGCTTACGGCCTGGAGGTTACTGAGCAGCGGTTAAGACAGGTCGATGAAGCGGAAGAATTCCTGCGGTCTCTGGGCTTTGTTGAGTTTCGCGTCCGCCATCACGACACCATCGCTCGAATTGAAGTCAACCCGCGGGATATCGAGAAAGCTATGGCGGAACCGATCCGCTCAAAAGTAACAGAGAAATTAAAATCGCTCGGCTTTAAGTTTGTTACCGTTGACCTGCAAGGATACCGCAGCGGTTCGCTAAACGAGCCGCTCTCCGAAGAGGAAAAACAAAAGAACCTTTAAGCAGATTTTGATTTGCCTTCTGCAGCCTGCATTGCCAAGGCGGCGGCGCCGATTATGCCGGCGTCTTCACCCAGCGTGGCGAAACAGATATCGACCGTTTCTTTTTTCAGATTCCAGATATGCTCATTGAAATAATCTTTTATCCTGTTTAATAGTATGTTACCTGCAGCAATCATACCCCCTGCAAAGACAATGCGTTTCGGCTCAGTGGCGTGCAGCATATTGATACAGACAAGTGAAAGGGCTTTCGCTGTCTCATCGGTTATCTGCTTGGCTAATTTGTCGCCGGCTTTGAGATGGTCGTAGACATCCTTACAAGTGATTTCGCCTTTTTCATCGAGGACTTTTTTCAAGCTCGATGGCTGGTTCTTTTCGACGGCCTCGGTAGCTCTTTTAGCGGTGTTTGTCGCCGAGGCATAGGCCTCAACGCAGCCCCTCTGGCCGCAATTGCACAGTCGGCCATCCGGATAGATTATAATATGGCCAAGCTCAGCAGCATTGTCACCTGCCCCCGACAAAAGTTTTCCTTTATTGATGATGCCGCCGCCGATTCCGGTGCCGAGTGTGAAAAAGACCATATCATCAACGTCTTTTCCGGCGCCGGCGGCGAATTCGCCGAAGCAGGCGACGTTGGCATCGTTCTCAAACACGATTGTTTTTCCGCCTAATCTGTCATTGAGCATTTTTCGGATAGGGATGTTCCTGAAGGTTGGGAAATTTGTCGCTGCCTCGATGATTCCTTCGTTGTATCTGGCGGGTCCGGGACAGCCAAGGCCGACTGCAGGTACATCATCCATAGTAAAACCTGCATCGGCTACGCACTTCTCGGCTGCTCTGGCCATATTCTCTATGACTACCTTGGCCTTTTTCTCGGCTTCTGTAGGGGCTGATATTTTGGATAAAGATTTTAACTGCGAGTCAAAACAGCCGACCTTTATAAACGTCCCGCCTAAATCAATGCCAACAAAAATCTCGCTCATACTATTTTCTGATATTTTCAAATTTAATCCGGATAGCCGTTTGGGTATTTGTTATGCCACTGCCAGGCGGTAGCGACTATTTTTTCCAGCTCCGGAAATTTAGTTTTCCAGCCGAGCTCATTCGTTGCCTTTGTGGCGTCCGATGTAAGAATAGGCGGGTCGCCCGGCCGACGGTCCGATTCTACGACCTTAAAGTCCTTGCCCGAGACCTTTTTGACTGTGTCAATTACCTCTCTGACTGAATAGCCTTTTCCGTTGCCTAAGTTGTAGATAAGTTCGCTGTATTGGTTAAGTTTATCCAGGGCCAGCAGGTGTGCCCTGCACAAATCTTTTATATGGATGTAGTCTCGAATACAGGTGCCATCTGGCGTGGCATAATCAGTTCCATAGATGTTGACTTGTGGTAATTTCCCCATCGCTGCCATAATAATCCGCGGAATCAGGTGCGATTCTGGGTGATGGTCCTCACCGAGTGTGCAGTTACTACCGGCACCAGCGGCATTGAAGTAGCGGAGAGATGCATACCGTAGTTTGCCTGCCTGACTCTGGTAATGACACATATTTTCAACCGCCAGCTTGGTTTGGCCGTAAGGATTGATTGGCTCTTTCGGTGAGTCTTCTGTGATTGGCACTTTTTTGGGGATGCCGTATACGGCGGCGCTGCTGCTGAAAATAAATTTCTCTACACCGGCTGCCTCCATCGCACTTAATAGGTTCTGCGTGCAGGATACATTGTTACGATAGTATTTAAGCGGTTCCTGAACCGATTCGCCGACTTCAATAAGAGCGGCGAAGTGCATTGCCGCTTCGATTTTGAATTTTTTAAGTGTGCCGACGAGTAATTTGTAATCAGCTAAATCACCTTCGATAAACTCAGCTGTTTTAACCGCTGCTCTATGGCCTTTGCTGAGATTATCAAAGACAATCGGCTCGTGTCCTTCGGCAGTTAGCATAGCCGTCATATTGCTGCCGATGTATCCTGCACCGCCGCAAATAAGTACTCTCATAGTTCGTATCTCGTATCTCGTGAAGCGAATCCCGTGACTTTCTTCACCTTTATTCGATGCGTTCTTCGATTCGCTTTAAAATTTCTGTTGCCAGTTGTTTGTCCTGCTCCAAATCAACCCATACTACATCTATTTTTTGTTGCTTGTTTAGTCTTAGCTTTTGCATCGATGGGCTGCTTTTTGAAAACATCTCGTATGCGTGTGCACTACTGGTGATTTGGCGCTCGGGCAGATTCAATCTCTGTGTTTTCACATTACAGTCAATATACAGTTTTTCACTATCCTGGCTGATATTCAATTCTGCAATTCTGCGAATACTGTGCAGGTTCGCCTCGGAAGAATTGAAGGGGCCGACGTTGTCGCTTCGCCAGAATTCGAAGAATTGAGCTCCCGGCAATGGCCTGGTTCTTATAAAGCCGGTCTCGACATCGGATTTTTCGATGATAAAGTGCATTTTGGCAAGGACGTCTTCGGCTGTCTGCATAGCGTGGAACTTTTCAATGTTATCCAGACGGAGTTGCTCGACTGTTTCATATTGCTGTTGTTTGGCACATCCTGCCAATAAAAACACACAAGCCATAAGTGCATTGAAGAGCGAGTTGGTTTTCAGACTACGGCTGGCGCCTTCGCCCAGACGAGTGAGCTTTTTGCCATTCATTTTACGTTCTCCTGAATCTTGCCTGTCGCATGCCCCTGCGTCTGGCAGCGGGGCAGACAGGTTTTAGCTGATTATATATGCAATGTGCTTTTAGCTCAACCCCGTTAGAGACTTTTTTATCAGGCCGTCCGGTGTACTAAGGTATGTCTCTAACGGGGTCAAGAAGGAATTGCTTCTTTCAGAATAAGGAAACTGTATGTAGAAAGAAAAGCTATTGCCAGAGCCAATTGTCAGCGAGATCAACAAGGTCGTTGAAATCGACCATACCATTCCTATCAAAGTCTTCAGACAAAAGGATTTGCAAACTCTGCCAGCCGTCTGCGAAGTGAGTAAAATCCTGGAAGTTAACAATACCATCATTATTCAAATCAGCGATATTACCTGCATCTGACAATGACATACTTGCCTGTGGTGTGCCGCCGTAAGCCCCCATATTAATGCATTTTCCATGGGGCCATAGTTCTGCAGTCCAGTCCGAACTTGGGGGACCTGCATCGATGCAGGGACTTGTATGGGCATCCATAACCCAGCCGTTTATATTTGGGTCCCACCGTCCAACTTCGGATTGCAAATGATAATCGCCATTACTCATATCGGCAAAGCAGGGGTCAGCCGCGATGCTACAATGCGAAGCAAGAACACACACACCGATAGGAAGTATCTGTTCATTGCCGCCCTGGACATCACTGAAAGATATAACCATAAAAGAATAAGATTCACTGCTATCCAAAAAGATTTGTGGGCCATGGAATACACTATCCCAGATGATGCTATTGGTGATAGTCGTTGTGCTGTCTATGCTGTAGCATACACCTGCGTAAGCCTCCCCGTAGTAGCCAGGCCCATGTCCCGGTGATACTGTATTACCTACAATAGTGCAGTTTTCTATCATACATTCGTTGTTGTAACAATATACTGCTCCACCATAACTACTATTGCCACCTTCCACGGGCTCGAGCGGCAAACCACCTCCATTACCACCAGAGCTGGTATTATCTGTAATAGTGCAGTTTTCTATCGTACATGCGTTGTTGTAGAAATATACTGCTCCACCATAACCATTGCCCCCTTCGCTCTGCACATCAACAGGATCGGGCCACCACGTGACAGCACCCCAACCTCCATCGCCACCAGAGCTGGTATTGCCGCTAATTGTGCTATTGCGAACTGTTACATTGCCATATATTCCCCCGCCAAAGCCGTTTCCACCGCGGCCGCCGAGACATTCACCAAGTATACTATGTATACAACACGCTGAACCGCCATTGCCGCCTTGTGCTGTATTGCCAGTGATTATGCAATTTTCAATAATCGCATTGCCATATATGCCCGCACCATAACCATCCCCTCCAGGACCACCATCCTCTTCAATCTCATCGCCCTCTATTCCCTCATCACCTTCAGCCCTGTTGTAACTAATGGTGCAATCAATAATTCTGGCATTGCTGTTCGAATCGCAGTATATTCCCGCACCATAGCTTGATGAACCTGAACACCAGATACTGCCGACTTTATTATTAGTTATAATACAATTATTAATTGTCGGAGAAGAACTGATACAATAAATTCCACCCCCTTTTGTGGAAACGTAGCCGTTGGTTATGGTAAATCCGTGAACGATGCTATTTTCATCTTCACCGCTGTGAAAATAAAAGCCGCGATGATGATTTCCCTGGCTGCCTTGACAATCGATGATGCAGTTCTCCGGCCCGCTTTCACTTCGCAGCGTTATAGCCCTGCCGCCGAAGTCGATATCCCTGTTGCCGGGGCCTGTATATACTCCGGGTCGAACGATAACCGATTGCCCGTCAACTGCACAGTTAATACCCTTTTGAATCGAGGCAAAAGGATTTTCGGGTGAACCGTCACCGGTGGTATCATTGCCGTCGGTCGCTACATAGATTGGTGTCTGCACAAGTGAAACTATAAGGTCATTTATAATCGGGCCAAAATAAGACTGCACGGTTATGTACAAATGTCCATCGATTACTTCATATTCGTGAGCAGTATAGTCCAGCCAAACACCTGTCACAGCAAAGCCGGGGGGTAGCAGAATGTCAAAATAAGCGGTGGTTGTTTTCTCGTATGTGGGAAAATATTTGCCCGTACCTACTGCATAGAAAAAAATGAACTCTTCCGGCCGTTTGATGAGGTCGTGTTCATAATCAACGCGAAAGACAGCACCATAAATAGGAAACGGTCCCAGCCATTCTATCATAGGTATCGTTGGCATCTCCGGCAGGATAGTTGGATATGTGCCGCTGCTCCAAGCCCACGGTAGCTCGATACCATCCTGCCAGACGCCGATGTTATCCGCATCAGGGGGGACCGGAAACAACATCGAAAGAACATCTTCAGGGATGTAATCGAAAGTGAAATCCCCTGTAAACGTAGCATGGAGCGTATTTTCAACTGCTATAATCTCCACGTGCATATCTTCTAAGGGCATACTTGCTGGCGGGGGCACTGGTATCGGATTTGCCTGAGAATGAATGGCTAAAAAAAGGCAAGTAAAAGCTAAAATTAGCTTCCTCATTTTAATATTCTCCTTGGATATTCGCGCCTAACTATTGTTTACCACATATAGTGGTATAAGGTCAAGTGAAAAATGCTTCTATTTCTATTTTTTTCGGGTCTGGAGCTGTATGGGTGGCAACTAAACCCCGTTAGAAGTTCTGTATGAATATCAGGCATAGGTGGATTTTTTACAAGCGTATCCAGCGTATAAAACAACAAGGAGGAATCTCCAACGGGGTAAAGATTAGCTTGTTATAACGCCGATATGGATATTATCACAGGCATAAAAGGATTTGCCGTTTTTTCATTTTGTTAAGGAAGACCAAAATGTTATCCTTCGGACTATTTTAATGCCCTCGACGCAGATACAGACTGTTAACGAAGAGATAGCGGCTTTACCTATAGGGCAGAGCGTCAGGGAATTTCTCGATTATCTTACTGTCGAAGCTGGGTTATCCAACAATACTGTTTTGGCTTACGGTCGTGACCTGAAGAGCTTTTTGAAATACTGCAAGGCCAATAGAATCAGCCAGCTGGAGCAGATAAAGCCGGTCCATATCCAGAAATATCTGCGAATCCTGACAATTGAAAACAAATCCGAAAGCTCCGTTAAGCGATGCCTTGTCGCTATAAGAATGTTTCTGCGATTTGCCAAACTTACCGGCCGGGTCCACGACGACTTTACCGCAATCCTCGAAGGCCCGAAGCTCTGGCAGAGACTCCCTATAGTTTGCAGCAAACAGCAGGTTATCAATCTTTTGGATGCCCCGGATGCCGCCGAACACTTTTACCTTCGTGATAAAGCAATGCTCGAATTGCTCTATGCCACGGGGATACGAGCCAGTGAGGTTGCAGGGTTGAGGGTATTAGATTTGAATTTTGAAATCGGTTACCTTCGCTGCCTTGGCAAGGGTAACAGAGAGCGAATAATCCCGCTTGGCAGGACCGCTATTGCTGCAACAATGGATTACCTTAGGAACTTACGGCCAAAGTTAGCAAAGCCGTTTAGTAGTGATTTTTTGCTGCTTTCCCGAACAGGCAGGCCTATGAGTCGTATTGAAATCTGGCGATTGGTTAAGAAATATGCAATACGTGCAGCTATGCCGAAGAATTTGACGGTTCACACATTGAGACATTGCTTTGCGACACATCTGTTGACCGGCGGAGCCGATTTACGAAGTGTTCAGGAAATGCTTGGCCATGTGGACATAGCCACTACGCAGATTTATACACATGTTGACCAGGAAAGATTGCGAAAAATTCACAAGAAATACCACCCAAGACCATAAATCAAATGGATTGACTCGGGTAGGTTTCGGGATTATTATGACGATAGTTATATTGGCAGGTTCTGTTGAAATTAGACGGCTGAAGTGTTTGTCGTGATCCGTGGAGAAAGGCAAACACAGCTTTGTATAAGGTCATCAAAATGCGTGTGAAGTGGCTGTCTGTAATAATTTTATTGTTGTTGATAGGCTGCCGGCAGCCCCCGGTAAGTTCAGACAAGGCCGCATTGGCGCCCGGCAAAACAGTTGCCGAGGCTGAGCTTACCAGGCAGTTGGAAATAAACAAAGAAGCTTTGTTAAAAGGCTCAACCGACCGGATACGCATCGATGCGGCAACCGTAATGCTGTTCAATGAAGACCCTCTGGCGAGAAAAGTTTTGCTTGAAGTGCTAAAGCAATCCGAGAACGTCCCTGCACGAGTGGCCGTATGTAAGGCACTAAGTCAGGCCAGAGCAGAGCAGAAAATCGTTGAGAACAAAGAAGACTTTATCCAGCCATTATTTGATATCTTAAAGACAGATTCTGGGGAAAGTGCAAAATTCGCTGCAGAAGCAATCTTGATTTTTGACTATAACGAGATATCCGAACCTTTGGAGGGGATGGTCACAAACACTTTACTTCCGGTCAAAGCGAGGTTAAACGCAATATATGTATTACGACTTCAGCCGGATATTAGGGCTATATTGAAACTTATTGACCGGCTTGATGATACTGATGAGCAGGTTGCTGCTGATGCAGAGAAAGCCCTGAAGTCTATTGGCATACCGGTAGGCAAAGACGCCGAAACTCGCAGGCAAATCAGAACTAAGTTGGAGCGAAAGGGCAAGGACGAATTTCTGCGGGAGTGGTTGATTCGCCAGGAAGCACAGATACGCCAGATGCAAATCGAGCTGAACCTGTGGCAGGGAAGATATCTCGTGGCGCTGGGTAAGGTATATGACTCCAAGGTTGATGATACAGCCAAAGCTCAGTTTTTGGCGGAACAATTGAGCGACTCAAAACCAGTAATCAAATTGTGGGCATTGGAAAAGATTTATCAGGACCGGGTCGGAACCAGACCAAACCCGAAGCTTCCGGATGAAATCGGCACTATTCTGCTCGGTTTGATTTCAGACCAGAACAAGGGCGTTCGGCTGAGAACAGCCAAGTTGTTGTCTTTGATGGGAGAGTTGAATTCGGCTCAGCGTTTGCTGACCCAGCTTGAAGTCGAACAGGATGAGGAGGTCAAAATAGAGCTGTTCGTTGCGCTGGGCTATGTCTTTTTACCAAATCCGAAGGTAAAGGTTCCCGACGAGATAAGAAAGCAAGCCCTCGAATGGACAGTACGGTACCTTGCTGAGCAAGAGCCGAAAAAAGCTCAGAAAGGTGCCGAAGTTATGAAAAAACTGCTTGAGCAGGATGGTTTAACCTCTGCTGAGGTTGAAAGATATCTCGGCCTGCTTGTGGAAAGATACAAAATAGACAAGGTCGACGAGGGTCTGCGGGGAGAATTACTTAGAACAATGGCGGGTTTGTGTGCCCCCCAGAGCGCTTACAACGCTCAATCGAAGAAGCGGTTTAATCCTTTGTTTGAGGAGGCGCTGAGTGACACAGCAAATCTGGTCCGTGAAGCGGCCGTAGAAGGGCTTGTCTATGTTGACATGGCGTCAGCACTAAAAACGTTGAGAAAAGATTTTGTTAATGACCCCAGTATTATAGTCAGAAAGAAACTAATAGAATTAGCCGGAAAAGTAGGTGGAAAAGAAGACCTGATTTGGCTGGCAGAAAAAATAGGTTCAAACACTGAGAGCGAGCTCGCCTGGCAGGCGATGCTCAAAATATTCAATGGCTCTGATGCAGATGTCATGAACCAGTGGATAGACAAATTAGTCTCCGAAAGTAGTAAAGTTAGTTTATCTGATGAGCAGAAGATCTCTTTTCTTGAAATAGCAGAACGAAAGGCAGTGGGTGAAAATAAGCCAGAAATGCTCAAAAACATTAGAGAAAGGTTTGCTGGGATTTATATTAAGCTTAACCAGTTTGAGCGGGCGGCAGATTATTTGGGAAGGTTGAATGAAGCTGCCAAGACCACCGAGGAAAAAGCAGCGATTTTATCTAAATTACTGGATGTGTATTTGAGATGGCCAAAAGTAGAACTTGCAGTCAAATTATTGGAAAATTGTTTGCTGGAAAAAGATTTAGGGCCCGAAAGCGTTGTTATACGCTCGATTGACAATTACCTGAGCCATCCGCCTGCCGGGGTTGATCCTAACGCCGTGTTAAAAACACTTCTGGTTGAGGTTAAGGCGACCCAGAGTAGACCAAAATGGGAGGAAAAGAAAAAGGGCTGGACCGACCGCATTGGAAAAGCGGATAACTCGGATAAGCCCAAAAAACAAGATAATTAACCATCACTTGTTTTGTAATCAGGGTGTGTATTTGTAGAATGTTGTACCGGTTATAACATTCCTTTATAAGATTTTATGAAGACAAAATAAGAAAAGCTAAAGATTTTAGTTTTTTTATATTTTTTATAAATTTTTTTTGTTTTTGTATTTGCATCTTCACTATTATTCTTGTAAACTATCGATTTTATATTAAAAACAAGTGTTTGTAATTAGTCCCTGTGCCCAGTGTATGTCCCTATGGGGGCAGGAAGGGAGAGTGGGGTTTGTTTGTCCAGGCCAGTCTGGATAAGGATATAAGTATTTTCGCTGCTATTGCCAGAGACGCAAAATATGAGTATTGTATCGCTGCTGTAGCTCAGCTGGTAGAGCGCGTCCTTGGTAAGGACGAGGTCATGGGTTCGAATCCCATCAGCAGCTAAATGAAAAAAGGCCAGGTCAAGATGGTCTATATGTGCAGCCAAATAAATTTATCTCGCGCTAAATGTTGGCGCTGAGTATCGTTGATCTTGGCTTCGAGTTTATATAAAGTTTGCAATTTGTATTTAAGGATAAGAATAAGAATCTAAATGCTAACTCGGCACATTGGAGGTTTATATTAAGATGGCTAAGAAGGCAGTATTCGAACGCACGAAACCACATATTAATGTTGGAACTATTGGTCACGTTGACCATGGCAAGACAACCTTAACGGCCGCGATGACAAAAGTGATGGAATTTAAGGGATTGTCGAAGTTTCGGTCCTATGATGAAATTGCGAAAGCGTCAGAGGCGCAGGGCAGGCGCGACGCAACGAAGATTTTGACAATCTCGACAGCTCATGTGGAATACGTGACAGAAAATCGTCACTACGCCCATATAGACTGCCCTGGCCATGCGGACTATGTGAAAAACATGATCACTGGTGCGGCCCAGATGGACGGCGCAATCCTGGTTGTCAGCGCAGCCGACGGCCCAATGCCACAGACTCGCGAGCATATTCTTCTTGCCCGCCAGGTTAACGTGCCGAGAATAGTAGTTTTTCTCAATAAGATAGACCTCGTAGATGACCCTGAACTGATTGATTTAGTCGAACTGGAGATAAGAGAACTGCTGAACAAATACGAGTTCCCGGGCGATGATACACCGTTGATTCGCGGTTCTGCCATTCAGGCGATGAGGGCGGAGAGTGTTGATGACCCTGTCTGCAAGCCAATAGTCGAACTACTTGAAGCGATGGACAATTACATTCCGATACCACCTCGTGAGATTGATAAGCCATTCCTCATGCCTGTTGAGGACGTATTCAGCATTAAAGGTCGTGGCACGGTGGGCACTGGCCGGGTTGATCGTGGTAAAATCCGGGTTGGTGAGGAGATTGAGATTGTGGGGCTTGTAAAAGAGACTCGGAAGACAGTGGTTACCGGCGTAGAGATGTTTAATAAAACACTCGACGAAGGCCAGGCCGGAGATAATATTGGCGTGCTTTTGCGTGGCGTTGAAAAGAAAGAATTGGAACGAGGACAGGTTATTGCGGCGCCAGGCAGTATTACTCCGCATACCAAATTTCAAGCCGAAGTTTATGTTCTGACCAAGGAGGAAGGCGGTCGACATACACCGTTCTTTGCCGGTTACAAGCCGCAGTTTTATTTCAGAACAACCGATGTTACTGGTTTGGTTAATGCATTAATGAGTAGGGAAGGCAAAAGTGCAGAGATGTGTATGCCGGGTGATAATATAGCGATGGAGGTGGAGATTATTTCTCCGATTGCTATGGAGGAGGGTCTCCGCTTTGCTATCCGCGAAGGCGGTCGGACAGTCGGGGCCGGTGTAGTAACAAAGGTCATTGCCTAAGCATCTCTGAAAAGCTATGGAACTAATTGAGCGCCAAAAGCAAATTTTCTTGCATCGTTGAAGTGTGTCCGATTGGGCATCAACAAGTTAAGGAGATGTTTCTGGTTTTTTTAAGTGCCTTTTATTGCATACAGTTTTTATGGCTAAAAAGAAAAGTAAAAGAGAGTATGTCTGGCTCGAGTGTACCCAATGTAACCAAAGAAACTATCGCACCAGTGTTAGCGTGGCAGAAGGTTCGCCGAAATTAGAACTAAAAAAGTTCTGTAAAACCGAGCGCAAGCATACAGTTCATAAGATGCGGCGTAAGTAGTCGATTATCAATGGTTGATAGTTGGCAGAAAGGCAAGGATTTAGCCGACTCAAACAATTGCGAATAATATATAGTTTGAAAAATATTCGATGTTGAGGGTCCTTCTTTGGTTTAATCAATCAGATAGGCCAGTAGCTCAATTGGCAGAGCGTCGGTCTCCAAAACCGAAGGTTGCGGGTTCGATTCCCTCCTGGCCTGCTAATGTCGTATCTGGATTCGCAAACGCAAAAAGGTGCGTTTGGGGTTCTTCTCGTGGCGTATGAATCAAATCGGCTACGAGATATGAGGGACGAGACAATGATTTTTGGTGTTTATAAGCGGAACCAGGGCAGATACACGAGACTCTGTAGTACTTTCGCTGCAATAATGATTGCCGGATTGGGATGTATGCAGATTTACAAAAAATTGCAGCAAAGCGAACTTGGGTTATGGGTAGAAACTATCGTGCCGGCGGGTTTATTTCTGGCTTTGGCCGTAGTGATATTATATTTGATGAATAAACCTACAATTGCTGATTTTTTGATTGCTGCTGAGGGGGAAATCAAAAAAGTTACATGGGCGAAGAAAAGCGAAATCGTGGTCTCTACTTTTGTTGTTGTTGTTGTTGTCGCCATTACTGCCTTTGTTCTTGGTTTTACTGACCTTATTTTCAGAACATGCTTCTCGTGGATACTCAAATAGTAAAACATAAAATCATTACGAAAGACAAGATAACATATTATGAAGTGGTATGTTTTAAGAGTTGCGGCAAATAAAGAATTGCAGGTTAAGGAAACCCTTACAGAAAAAGTCAAAGCTGAGGGCTTAACTGATGTTATTGGCAAGATAGAGGTTCCTGTTGAGCGGATTAGGCGCATCCGGGGCAGCAAGCAAACGATTCACAAGCGCAAACTGTATCCTGGCTATGTTTTTATGGAGATGGGGACGGCTGATGATGGCAAGGTCCAAGAGAAGGCATGGTTTTTGATTAAAGGGACCTCGGGTGTTGGTGATTTTATAGGCACAGAAGGAATTCCTACTCCAATGAAGGATACAGATGTGGCAAAGATGCTTTTAGAGTCGGAGAAGCCTGAAGAGGCGCCGAGTATCAAAGTCGAGTTTAACAAAGGCGATATGATAAAAATTCGGGAAGGTGCTTTTGAGAACTTTGAAGGCGTGGTTGATGAGATTGACTCTGAGCGAGGGATTGTGAAGGTGATTGTTACGATATTCGGCCGAAGTACACCACTGGATATAGAGTATTGGCAGATTGAGAAAGTTTAATTTATGGT
>CAYTTK010000028.1:0-21924 GCA_964440735.1 uncultured Pirellulales bacterium | reverse complement strand
CGAAAGACCTCAAAGCGGATGTTGTTGTTAGTACCGAGGTCGCTGAGCACCTACAAGGCAATTGTTCAGACCGTTTTGTCAGCATTCTTTGTTCGATAGCCGACGACGTAGTAATGACAGCGGCTGAACCTGCCCGAACATGGAAAGGTATAGCGGCAGCTCATGACCATGTCAATGAGCAGCCAAAAGAATACTGGATTGACAAGTTTGAGAACAACGGTTTCAAATACAATAAGAATACTACAGCTTTATTACGCACTGAATGGGAAAAACATGGTGTCCTGCAGTTTTTTGTTGAACGTTTAATGGTATTTCGTAAAGAATGAAGCCAAGCAATTCGTCCGGGAAAAGTTTAATTTTGAAATACAGATCTTCATCAAACATGGGAGTGAAGAAAGTCTCAGTAATTATTCCCTGCTACAACGGGGTACGATTTTTGTCGGAGGCGATTGGGAGTGTTCTGGCTCAGACCTACCGAAAGTTCGAAATTATTGTGGTAGATGATGGTTCAACTGACAACAGCGGAGAGATAGCACGTAGTTACCCTGGTGTCCGCGTTATTCGCCAAGAGAATCAAGGGGGTTGTACAGGAGTGCCATAACGGCTAGAATGGAAGAGAATATAAAGTTCTCCATCATAACTGTCTGCAAGAATGTGGCTGAAACTATAGAACAGACAATTCAGAGCGTGATTTCTCAGACGTATAGAAACATAGAGTATGTCATTGTTGACGGCTTATCCACAGATGAGACGCTGCCCATTGTACAAAGATATCGTCAGCAAATAGACGTGCTCATAAGCGAAAAGGACCACGGCATATACGACGCCATGAACAAAGGATTAGGGGCTGTGACGGGTGATATCATTTCCTTTCTGAATGCCAATGATTACCTGTTCGATGAGAGAAGCATCGAATGCGTGGCGAGTTTCATAAATGAGCATAGGCCAATGAACATAGATGTCTACTACGGCGGTGTCTTGGTGTTTGACTATCAGAAACGCAACGGTTTTGTCTGGAAGTCCGCACCTATTTCCAGTTTCTTTATCCACCACCAGCCTCTTCCCCATCCTGCAACATTTTATACAAGAGCAGCCTTTGAGAAGAACGGGCAATTTGATACGAGCTTCAGGGTCATGGGGGACTATGAGTGGACGATACGAGCGCTAAAAAGAAACGGATTGCATTTCCAATTTATGCCACAGGTGACCACTATCTTCTCCAAAGGAGGGATTTCGAACCATCCCGCGACTGCCTCGTTGGTAAGAGCTGAGACTCGATGTGCAATTACTACTCATTTCACATTTACTGAAGACACGTTCCATCGGATACGAAAGCAATTGCGAAAAGCGCGCTTCCGATTAGGCCGTTTGCTGTTCTAAAAACCCGAAGGGCAGAGTTCCACGGGCTGTGCCCGTGGGTGAATGGGAACTCGCCCAAAGGGCGTCGAGCGAAGCTCGTCAAGTGGAAACAGGTGCTACGGGCTCTGCCCGTAGGGTTTCCACTATATCATACGCAGTATAGAATAGAAGTCAGTCAGGGAACCTTGTAGGGGATTGCGAAATTCGCTTAGCGGACTTATGGACGCACTGAAAGCCATACAAACCAGAAGAAGCATCCGGAAATATAAGGGACAGTCCGTCGAAAGAGTGAATATCGAAATACTTTTCAAAGTGGTAATGGGGCACCTTCTGCAAATTGGAGGAAAAGATTGAATGTATCTTTATTCAACTATAAAAACAATTTACAAAATGGTACTACCGAAGAATGTGCGCAATGCGATTTTCAGAAATATGCCGAGGCAACTAAAACTGATAAGAGATTTTGCTATCCGCAAACTAGAAAAGTCAGCAGATTACGACGAGATCTATGATGAAAAGGCAAAATAAGAAAGCTGCTTTAGATGGTCAATACTAAAAAATATCATAGAATAATTGATATGCAAAATGTATTTGTTAATCTGACAACAAATCAATATTCTATTCTTTGCATCTTTTTTATCCTTCTATTGTTTGTCATGTCTTTTGGAAGTATGCATTTCGATGAAGGTATGTGGAGTTATATTGGGAGAATTTGGTGTGAAAATAATCTTCCTCCATATATTGGTGCTATTGATAATAAAACGCCTGGTATCTTTGAATTATTTGCAATTTCCCATATTTTATTCGGTATTAATTACTTCTTTGTAAGGTTACTTGGAGTAATAGCCATATTGTTTGCTTCACTTACCGTATATCTAATAGGTAAAGAGTTACACACTCATTTAGCCGGCATCTTTAGTATGGTTATATTTGGATTAACGATGACATGGAAGGCATTAGACGGGGTAATAACTTCACATACTGAGACATTTATGGTTATGTTTTCTACCTTATCGTTTTATTTTGTTATAAAAGGAACGGCTAGGCAAAAGTGGAAACGCTGGGTTGTGCTATCGGGCTTGTCAATGGGGCTTGCAATAGCGTTTAAACAAATAGCTTTAACTTCTACATTGGGTTTGCTCTTCTTTTTTATCGTGTACGCTGATAATTATTTGATGAATAAAGATAAATTATTGGGGTCAATTTTATTGATTTTAGGAATTATCATTTCAACATTGTTTAGCGTGATGCCTATTCTTTTTAGTGGTGTTTCTTTAAAAGAATATATTTATGGTGCATGGTTGATCCTGTTAAATCAAGGAGAAGGATCTCATGCTTCGTCTATCATCTCATATATCCGTGGTTTTTTTCGTGCTTGGCTGTACTCAAGAATAGCGATTTTCCATTTTTTCCTGTTCTTGCTTATCTTGAAACATGATTTAGTTAAAAATAGATACTTCATAGGCTTGTTGATATGGATGTTGTTTGATTTTTTAGGGGCAAGCGCATCTGGTCATTATTATGGACACCAAATCAAACAACTTGTACCCTCCATTTCTATAATTATTGGCATCTTATTAAGTGATTTACTAATGAATTATATCAGTGAGAAATCTTTAATGTCCAAATATGCCACTATTATGGTATTGTTTCTTGTTATTTTACTATTTCCTTTTAAATCATTGGAGGTGTGTAAACCTATTCAGACATTGTTGGGAAATACAAAGTCAGATAAGAGCAAAGAGATCGGAATATGGTTAAGAGATAACACAAATAAGGAAGATTATGTATACATAGTTGGAGACAGCCGTATTTTATCTTACTCTGATAGAGTTTCATCAAGTAAATACTTCAACACTATCTTTGTTACAAGTACTGTTGAAAGAGAGCAATTGTTGTCTGATCTAAAAACAAAACCCCCGCTATATTTCCTTAGGCTAAAGTCCAGTATCGGCATCGGGGAGAAAATTGAAGGGTTTATTAAGGATAATTATACGTTATCACATAGTAAATACGATTATGAAGTCTGGAAGCGGGACTCGTTGTAGCTCATTTTACTCACGTTCATATTGGCCAGCTAATAAGACGCTGAACCTGATCAATATTAAAAGAGGGTCAATATTGAAGCGACCTGAGAAGTACAGAGATATAATAATTCCTGAGGAAATACTACACCAAGCTGAACAATGTTATTCTTCTTGTAAGGATATCTTATCAAGGAATTGTAAATGTATTTAGAGTCTCTAACAAAATGAAAGAATATTAACACTTATAGACGATAACATGAGTAACCAAAATGATATTACAAGGAGGTTACTCATGGCTAAACCAATTTTAGACGGCGAGTTATGGAAACTCATAGAACCGCTAATCCCAAAGAAGAAAAGAAGATTTCGACATCCTGGGCGAAAACCGGTCTGCGACCGTGCAGTTCTGACCGGAATACTTTTTGTGCTGAGAACGGGGATAGGTTGGGAACACCTTCCCAAAGAAATGGGGTGCGGTTCTGGAATGACCTGTTGACGAAGGCTTCGAGACTGGCAAAAGGCTGGGGTCTGGGACAAAATACACCGCATTCTACTCAACAAGTTACGAAAAGCAGACAAGATAGATTTTTCACGAGCTGTGGTAGATTCAGCTTCTGTTCGAGCAGTTTTGGGGGGCAAAAAACAGGCCCAAATCCCACGGACAGACGCAAAAACGGCAGTAAGCAACATATAATTACCGATGCTAATGGAGTTCCTTTCGCGGCAACTGTCACTGGTGCAAACCGTCATGATATCACTCAGCTTATCCCACTGGTTGAGGCAATTCCGTCGATAGCTGGTAAGCAGGGTCATCCGCGAAAAAGACCTGCTGTTGTTCAAGGTGATCGAGGTTATGATTCGCAACCACACAGGATTGTCTTGAGACTTTTGAACATCAAGACATTGCTGGCTAAACGAAGAACCGCTAATGGCAGTGGCTTGGGCAAAACTCGTTGGGTGGTTGAGCGTACCCTTGCCTGGTTGCACCAGCTTCGTAGATTGAGAGTTCGTTATGAGCGTCGTTCTGATATTCATGAGGCCTTTCTTACCATCGGTTGTATTATTATATGCTGGAATCAATTAAATTCATTTTGTTAGAAGTTCTTAGTATTATTAGAGCATAAAAGGCTTTGCTGAAAGGCCTCAAATGTATATCCAACCCTCCAAGTTATAGGATCGGCATTTGGCGACCCCTTTAATCCAAATTACTTTTCAGGTTATTGTCGCTGTCTTTTCCAGGCAATGAAAGAGAAAAATGCATTATTAGAGGGTTTGAGCAGCAAACAGTTGAGAATATTTGACCTGTCGGTTGATGCGCAGATATATAAACATTGAAAGCTTTTGGCAGACCTCATCTATCAGTTCGTGGTCTCTTAAGCATAAAGATTGTGGAAAAATTATCGAGACAAGTATTTAAAAAGCTGAATAAAAACTTTCAGAAGATTCTGATATCGCAAATTGTAACTCACATCATGCCCCCTTAAAAAACACTCGTCTTTTTTATTGTATTACGTATATGACTATAAAACAAGCCGCTGTAGGAAGACATTTTATGATAAGCAAACTACGTAGAATTGAGCTTAAAAACAAGGTTGAAATACAAAAAGAGAGCAGCCTTAGAGAGTATATTTGATACGTTTGCAGATAATGTCTTCCAATACAGCCAATATTTCTTAACTCAATTTCGTGGTGAATGGAAGAAAGCTGAAATCAAGCCATGGTTTATTCAACACCTAATGGCGTTTCAGAAAAAACGGTGTAGTCTGCCCTAGTCTTTTTGAAAAGCCCGGCATGTGGCTCGGCAGAGAGTATCTACGAAATCTTGGATTAGATGTCGCTTGAATGGTCACCACGGAGTCAAGGTCACAATTTCAAAGAATTCTGCCCTGTTATATAACGGAGAACGGTCAGCGGGTTTTGTAATGACAAAAACAATGAAAGCAGTACGAATTCACAAGTATGGCGGACCGCGAGTGCTCAAGTATGAGGATGCACCCCGACCTGAGCCGAAGGAAGATGAGCTATTGATTCGTGTTCACGCGGCTGGGGTCAATCCAGCCGACTGGCAAATACGTTCCGGCAAACGCTCTAAGCTCAAAAAACCATTCTCGCTGATTTTAGGTGCAGACGTATCAGGAGCTATTGAAGCGGTGGGTAGTAACGTCACTGATTTCAAAGTTGGTGATGCAGTATTTGGCATGGTGAATACCCAAAGCGGCGGTGCCTATGCAGAATATGTCACAGCTTCAGTTAATGACATAGCACAGAAACCGAGGTCTCTTGACCACATTCAGGCAGCGGCTCTGCCGGTCGTTGCCCTGACGGCGTGGCAGGCCCTTTTTGATGCAGGGGAATTATCAGCTGGCCAAAAAGTTCTTATCCACGCAGCAGCTGGTGGTGTCGGCCATATTGCACTACAGCTTGCTAAGTGCAAGGGAGCATATGTAATTGGCACAGCCTCCGGCCACAATGAGAATTTTCTAAGTAAAATTGGTGTTGACCAGTTCATAAACTACAAAACGACCCGGTTTGAAAATGTTGTTCGGGATATTGATGTAGTTTTGGAATCGATTAATCGAGATATTCATGTGGAGGCCTTTCCTGGGGAAACACTGGAGCGTTCGTGGGGCGTCTTAAAAAAAGGTGGCGTTCTCGTCTCTATTTGTGCCACTCCGTCGTCTGAAACTGCTGCAAAATATGGTGTGCGTGCCAAGCATGTCCGCCCGCCCGCACAAAAGAATGAACTACTTGCCAAGATTGCCGAATTAGTCGATGCTGGGCACGTAAAGCCTTTTATCAATACGGTGTTCCCTCTCGGTGAGGCCCAAAAGGCACACAAACTCAGCCAGAAAGGTCATACACGTGGCAAGATTGTCCTACGTGTGAACGAATCGGATATTTAAATGGACAAGACAGAAAATCCCGGGATAAATATATCATCCAGCCCGCGTATATGTTTGTTTTCTCAGCGGCATCTGCAAAGACTTGTTTCGAGATGCGCCGAGTACGAATTCGAAGACTTGATCTATGAAATCGACGACGCAGAGTTATTGACACCTGAGCCCTATCGTCGGTTTGCAATCGGTCAAAAGCTTTCAAACCGGCTTGCGCAGAACATGTCCGTCACTTTTGCTAACCCCGGCGTCAGAAAATTATACCTCAATAGAAACTATGACCTTTTCATGGCGATATGCCAGTTCCCGAGCGATTTATTATCGCTAAACGCTGTCAAGGGATGGAAGCATCACTGCCGAACCTCGGTATGCTGGCTCGCAGAAATTTGGGCTGGCGAACTGCACAAGTTGAAAGGCCATTTAAAGATTCTGTCCCAGTTTGACTACGTCGTGATCCCTTCTATGGGTAGTGTTCAACCGGTTAAAGATGTAATTGGGGAGAGATGTGTCTACATATCAGCCGGAGTCGATACAATCAGGTTCTGCCCGTACCCAAATCTCCCAGAACGTTGTGTCTATGTGTACAGCCTTGGACGTAAATCACCAGCAACGCACCAAGCCCTATTGAAGATAGCTGAGCAGAAACAGCTTTTCTATATCTATGACACGATCCACAAGATGGATACACTTTATCCTGCGCAACATCGCAGCTTATTAGCAAATATAGCGAAACGAAGCCGCTATTTTATAGCAAACTCTCCCAAGATTGATCGGCAATCCGAGACCTGCGGCCAAGATGAAATCAGCTATCGTTTTTTCGAAGGGGCAGCTTCCGGTACCGTAATGATTGGGGAAACTAAAGAAAGCGAAGCTTTCAGAAAACACTTTGACTGGCCAGATGCAGTTATCAACATGCCTTACAATGCCCCGAATATCGCTGAAATCCTGGCACATCTCGATTCACAGCCAGAGCGTTTAGAAAGAATCCGAAAGAACAACGTCGTCCAATCTCTACTCCGCCATGACTGGGTATACCGATGGAGAGCAGTTCTGGACATGGTTGGCCTTGAACCAAAGCCAGCCCTTGTGGCCCGAGAGCAGCATTTGAAAAAGCTCGCAGAAGATATCACAAAGGCCTCGTAATGGCACATTGCCAATTTTGTACCTCAAATAACTGTCGCTGGATACGAATTTCCGAACCCATAGTTTAGGCACTATACATACTGCACAATTAATGCATAGACAATCTACAAATAAGCAAAATATCAAAGCTATCATACTCGCGGGAAGCCGTGATTTTGGCCGTTGTCCCCTGGCGTCACGCTTACCCACAGCGCTTTGGCCAATAATAAGCAGGCCGGTGTTGGAGCACCTGCTGCGGCATCTATCGAGTCAGGGAATAAAGCAAGCGGTTATTTGCTCCAACGGTGATAGCTCATTGCTGCAAAAATCCATTCATCTTACTGATCGTATTGACCTGGAATTTCTCGACGAGCCGTTGGCCGTAGGCACCGCCGGTTGCATTCGCGATGCTGTCAATGGTAAGACCAACATATTAGCTTCCTGCAAAACTGAACTACTTCTGATATTACCTGCCAGCATTGTAAGGCCACCCCAAATTGATACCCTGATAAGTGCACATCGGGATGGGCAATCTGATTTAACTGTGATGTTTAATCTAGGTTGCGGAAACAGTAAATCTTTGGGTGAACCGGCAGACATCTACATCTGTGAAACCAGTATTCTAAAACATATCCCAAAAGAAGGTTATTTTGATATAAAAGAAAACCTAATTCCCAAAATGCTACAGGCGGGTAAAACAGTCCATGCTGCAATACTACCACATCACGTTGGAAATTTCCGAAATTGGCAAGGATATTTATATGCCATCACCAACTATCTTGAGAATATCTCAAAGCCGGATGCAGATTTAAAAATCTGCAAACGAACTGATTCACAAATACTATGGATGGCAGCAAACACGAAGGTTGACTCAAATGCTCAAATCTATGGGCGGGTTGCCATTAGGGACGGCGCTCATATCTCAAATGGTGCAATTATTTTCGGCCCAACTATCATCGGGCGAAATGTCTCCATCGGAGAAAACAGCTTTGTAGCAAATAGTGTGCTCTGGGACAACGCACAAGTAGGCGCCAATTGTGAAGTTCGACGATGCGTAATTGACTATGGCGCTGCCTTGAGAGCTAATACTATCTCGGAAGAACAGTCTATACCATTCAAACCAGAAGGGGCACTGGAAGGTTTGGTAAAAACTGCAAAAGAAGCTATGATAAATAACGCAAGCAAATTGCAGCAAGCACTACAACCAAAACTTGGCAAGATTAATGCGAAATTACCAAACTGGGTTCAACTTCACAAAGCAAATATACTAACGTGGTTTATGGCCAGCTTTGTCATTATTGCCTTTCTATGGTCTTATTGGTCTGATATCATCAAACTCGTAAATATATGGCTGAGAAGTGACGAATACTCCAGTGGTCTTTTAGTTCCTTTTCTGGCAATCTATATTTTGTGGTCGAGACGCTATAAGATCGCAGGGGTCCATATAAAGCCCTCTATGTGGGGTTTACTTGTCTTTCTAGTAGCACAGGGGATTAGACTTTACTACGGACTTTACTTAGGATTTGGCTCAGCAGAAAGATTCTCTATTGCTTTAAGCATTGCTGCACTGGTTCTGTTCCTTTTCGGCTGGCAGCTTTTCCGAAAGGTATCTACGGTGTTGCTGTTTCTTTGTTTAATGCTGCCTTGGCCCAACCGGGTCCAGTCCTCTGTAGCACTGCCTCTTCAACGTCTGGCCACTTCATCGGCCGTATTCTGCCTTGAGATGATGGGATATGATATTATACAAGAAGGCAATATTATCCATATTGGCCAGACAACCGTTGCAGTAGCCGAGGCGTGTAATGGCTTGAGAATGGTCACTGCCTTTTTTGTGATAATCGGTCTGGTCATTCTACTGGTCAAAAGAGCATGGTGGGAAAAGCTAATAGTTCTGGCCTCAAGTCTACCAATCGCTTTCCTCTGTAACACAGTTCGATTAACAATCACAGCCATGGCCTTCACAGTACTTAGTGGTGAGCATTGGGAAAAAATATTTCACGACTTTGGAGGATATGCAATGATGCCCTTAGCTCTTGTTGCGTCGGTTACAGAGCTCTGGCTTTTAACAAAACTGACAACGCTTCCAATAAAAGAAGAATCGATAATAATTAAAAAACGGCGGTAATTAAAACTACAAATAACAGTCAACGGAGACCCAGAAAAATGAATAATTTGGAAAAATACCTTGACCATATGATTCAACAACAAGAAATCAATCCCACAGTGCCAATTGAATCTGAATCTGACAATTCTAACAATGAGGTTACACCCAATTTAGTCGCCGCCATATCTCGCCGTTGGTACATTGTGCTATTGACATTCTTTTTAATATGCGCAATTGGAATTCCCACAATATGGCTTCTGACCAAACCTTTATACAATGTAACCGGCGCGATAAGGGTCGCTCCCATCATACCAAACATCCTGACCGGTAAATCAGAAAGCGGAGAAATGTCAAACTATCAAACCTTTATGTTCACCCAGGCAGAAATGGTCACAAGCAATCCCATAGTGCAACGAGTAGCAGACAATTTAGCAGACAAAAATCTGGCTTTCTTTGAAAATGCGACTACCGATATTCCTACAAAACTAAACCAAACACTAAAGAACACCAAAATAAATCCTGAGCCGGCAAACATATTAAAGCAGGCAATATCTACTGGGATTATCAGCGTCGCTCCTGCTCGTAACACTGAGCTAATGAAAATAACCATTAAAAGCACAAACATAAAGGAAGCGAAGCAGATTGTAGACGCTTTTATTAACGCTTATATGGCCATCGAGGTCTCTCAATCCTCTGAAGACCAAGACCGGAAATTGACTCTCCTGGAAAATGAACGTAAAGTGCTGACCGAAAAGCTGCAAAGCCGACACCAGGCAATATACCAATTAGCAGAAGAGTATGGAACGAGAGACTTAGACAGGCGCCAAGAAATGAGGTTGGAACGTGTCACGACCCTGTTGTCTGAACTCACTAAAACAGAAGCACAGAGAATTAACCTTGAAGCCCAAATACAATTTCTTGAGAGAACCAAAGAGCAATCTATCGCGCCCGAAGATTTGCTGAAAATGCGTAATGAATTTAGTAATTCCGACCCCATAATCTTGGAACTAACCCGAAATATCGTTGAATTGGAGCGGGATCTAATTGTTGCCGAACAAACAATGACGCCTGAAAACCCTGCCCTTAAACAAAAACAGGAGTTGTTGGATGCCTTTCAACTACGCCTTGAAGAGAAACGCCAGGAATCAGCTAAAAAGTTCGATGATATGGTATCCGAACAAATCAATAAAGCTGGCAAACAAAATCTGCTTGATATCCAGACCAAGCTGGAACAAACCAAAGTATATGAAAATCGCCTTAAAGAGGTGCTGGCTAATGAAGATACTCAAACAATCGAACTCGGCCGTAAGCAACTTAATATCCAGGATTTGCAGTTTCAATTAAAATTAGATGAAGAGATGTATGATGCAGTCCGCCGGCGCATACAAGAATTAGAAATGGAACGGAAACGTCCCGCGAGGGTCTCCGTTGCTTATAATGCCGACGTTGCTTCTATCAGCGATAAGCGTATCAAATACACAATAGCCCTTATGTTTGGCGCAATGGCTTGTGGGTCGTTTTTAGCATTTATGAGAGATAAAGCAGACCTTAGCTTGCGCACGCCTGATGATGTGGCAAAACGCATTGGTATCCGAATAATCGGGACCACCACCAGTTCACATACCGTCAAATCAACCCTTCTCCCAGGACAAATAGCAGCAGACTTCCAGACTATTCGTGCCAACTTAGGGCTGCTTGATGGCGGCGAAATACCTAAGAAATTGGTTATTACAAGTCCAGGAACGCGCGAAGGTAAAACTACTCTTGCTATTAATTTGGCAATAAGTATGTCCAAGTCAGGGAAAAGGGTTCTACTGATAGATGGTGACCTAAGAAAACCAGATATTGCACGCATGTTAAATCTTCCCCACGGTTCAAGGGGTCTGCAGGACGTGCTTTTTGGAATAAAATTCGACCAAGCTATCTGTACTATAGCCTCAATTGGCCTGGATGTACTTGCAGCCGATTCGCGAAACTCAACCGATGCCTATGAACTATTGTCTTCGCCATTGACAGCTCGGTACATCAATACTGTCAGCCATAACTACGACCATGTAATTATTGATACTCCTCCCCTGCTGGCTTTCCCTGACACCTTGGTGTGGTCCAAAATTGCAGATGCTGTTATCCTGACCAGCCTTGCCGGGCAAACTACCGCTCCCGACCTCAAGGATGCAAAGGTCCGACTTGCAGAAATAAATGTCAGAATTTTGGGCACCGTTCTAAGTAACGTGCGAGCCGAGCAAAGCTACTACCGCTATAGTTATAATTACTACACACAAAACGCCTCATCCAGGAAAAATGTCAGGCGAGCCAACACAAAGCTGCTGCTTACTACGCAAAGCGGCAAAAATAACACCATAACCTAATTTCTAAGGAAAATTAATCTTGCAGAAGACTGCTACTTTGGGATTTTCATCCTATCTGCAAATATGCAAATTCAATAATAGATTTTCGTTAAACCACCAATGAACCTTATTATCATACACCAAAACAAAAACTCCACAACCAACAATAGAAATGGACTGCTTCGTTTTGCCGTCTCCACAGAACCTGTTGCCAGTATTATTCTCCGCGGGTTAAGTAAAAATCTATGCCCGAGCTATAACAGCGGTCCTGACAAAATTACTTGCACCCTCCCGGAAGAATGGAACGCTGGGCCTTACATAACCATACCTAAGATAATACCGTATAAGGAAAATATGCCAGTATGCTTCGAGACCCTACGAAAAACCAAACGAAAGAGAACCTCAAATTTATGGTCCGTTATTTCCAACGGACGATTTGCAACACAAATTGATAGAGAACTGCTCGACAAGGTGTTAGCTAAAATTCAAGCGGATGTTATAGCTGTTAATGCAGAACCTGAACTGTTGGCATATCGTGAAAAAACGCAACTTACAACCCAGGGCAAAGTTGCAGGGTTCCGCAGAGCACACTCTGATTCAGCTGAATCAACCCCTATTCCTACCGATTGGCCTCATCATATCTTTATCAAGACTAATGTTCTGGACCGGGTTTTGACCGATAATTCCCTGCCTAAATCCTTTTCTGCTTTTCTGAAAAGGTGTAGGTCAAATACACTGACGTTGCGGGCAATTAACCTAGCTGGCACTTCGATAGATTTAGAAACGGAAGAAGGATTGCTGAATTTCTGCCGAATAATGGTTTTGAAAACTCAAGTTTCGAAATCAGACATCCGAAATTCAAATTCGATATCTCCAGATGCAAAACTCGTCGGAAAAGTACTGTTAGGGAAAAACATTCAGATTGGCCCCAGAGTCATCATTGTAGGTCCAACCATAATCTCTGACAACGTTAAAATTGCAAGCGGTGCCGTCATAAATTCATCAATCATTGGCCCCGGGGTTTGCGTTCCACAAAATCAACTTATACAGAACCGCGTTATAAAAGAACCACAAAACAACTGGAAATGTCTGACTCATTTCAAAAATGAAAACTCAAAGCAAATTTCCTATCCAAAGTTCAACTTAAACCACCAGCAACACCCCAACAACACTTTTCGATGTTGGCCGATATTTTCCTATGCAGGGAGCTTGAAACGAATCGCTGACTTTATCGTTGCAATAATAGTCCTAATTTTATTCGCCCCTATAATGCCCTTCATCGCACTGGCAATAAAATTAAGTTCACCAGGTCCCGTTTTCTTCAAGGATAAACGGCAAGGGAAAAATGGCAAAGAATTTTACTGTCTGAAGTTCAGAACCATGGTTGTCGGAGCTGATAAGATACAAGATAAGTTAAGAACCATTAGTCAAGTCGATGGCCCACAATTCAAGATAGACGATGACCCGCGAATTAGTGCTGTCGGCAGATTCCTGCGAAATACTTATATCGACGAAATACCTCAATTCTTCAATGTTCTGTTTGGCCAGATGAGCGTCGTTGGCCCAAGGCCATCTCCAGAATCAGAAAATACCCTGTGTCCATTCTGGCGCGATGCTCGATTATCAGTCAGACCTGGAATAACGGGACTTTGGCAAGTTTGTAGAACCAGACAACCAATGAAAGACTTTCAGGAATGGATTCATTATGACATTAAGTATGTTAAAAATCTGTCATTAAGAATGGACCTATGGATATGCTGGCAAACAGCCAAAAAGTTAGTCAAAAATTTCATTAGTCAATTCTAATAATTTAATATGTGAAGGAGAGAAGGAAAGAAAATGTCAAAAAGATACTTTAACTGGAAATTGGCAATCGTTTTAGTTATAGGCCTGGCCGTCTTCAGTGTAGCTGCTTTCGGACTGCGCCGATGGCAAAAAAGCAGCAGAGCAGAGCAGGGACTTGCCCTCGGCAATAAGGCATATCTTGAGCAAAGATGGGAAGATGCAGCAAGGAACTTGGGACGTTACCTTGCTGTTAACCAGAATGATGTGCCCATACTGCTCAAATACGCAGATGCTCAGCTCAACATCAGACCACTGAAATCAAATAATATCAAACAAGCAGAAAACGCCTGGCGAAGAGTTCTCAGGATGGACAAAAGCAATTCAGAGGCTGCTCTCAAGCTCGCCAAAATATACTTACAAATGAATGCGCCCGGAGAGGCCGAGTTAATTGCCAGAAGATATCTCGAACGAGAACCACCCTTACAAAAAGACAGTAAAACAGAGACCAACACCAATCAAGACCCCGAACTTCGCAGAATTCTGGCACTGGCACTTGCCGAACAACGAAAGTTCAAGGAAGCAGCAACAGAATTAAAGACCATCTGTAAAGAATATCCTGAACAGATCTTAGCTTACGAAACATTAGGTCAACTTGCTGAGCAACGACCGGATGATTTTCCAGGCCCAGCATTTTATTGGTATGAACAGGCAGTAAAAAATAATCCGTCTTCGGCCTTGGCCTATATAATCCGTGCCGGTTTCCATTTGAGAAACAACGACAGAGACAAGGCCCTATACGATTTAGAGCAGGCCGAAAAACAAGATTTATCTGACTCCGTCGTACACTTACGCCTTGTAATGGAACTTATCAATACAAATGACCTAGACAAGGCAGAGAAACATTTAACATTAGTGCAAACTGCCGAACCGACAAACCAAGCCCTCTGGCAAAGCTGGACGCATTTCGCATTGAAAGCAAAATCCCGGGAAAAGATGTTACAAATAGCCGAAACCGGTTTAAAAGAGCTTTCTTCTCAACCCTGGGATTTTATGCCCACAGCCACAGAGCTGTTCATCCGATGCGGCCAGCTCGACCGCGCCGCTGAGTGTATCGCCAAATTGCGTAACAAAGACATCGCCCCTGCACATGTTGCTTTCCTGGAAGGCCTCATCGCCAATGAGAAAGGGCAAAGCTATGAGGCCGTAAAATGTTGGCGCCAGGCAATCGAATTAGGTAATAAATCGCCACAAACTAATTTAGCATTAGCTTCAGCCCTGTTTTACTTAGGTGATATGCAATCAGCAATCCGGCAGTTGCGCACCCTCGTTTCAGAAAGGCCGAATCTTCTTGACGGACGTTTAGCCCTTGCCAGGATGTTAGCCCAGGCAGGAAATTGGCCTGAAGCAGCAGAACAAGCACGTATTGCCAGACAAATTTCTCCAGACAATCTTGGTGCTGCTTTATTGTATTTACAAGCTCAGATACAACAATTGGCAGAAAAGTCAACGGATGAAAGTGCCAAAGCATCTCTGGATATAGAAAAACAGTTGTCCAACCTGGATAGAGCCACGAATGGCACCCTTGAGGTTAAACTTCTGCAACTACAGCTTGCAATACAACAACATAATTTCACCGATGCTGAGGCATTGTTAAATCAATTAAAGAAAGACCACCCATTACAAATAAGAATTGCTTTGGCAGAAATTGACCTGCTTGTTGCTCAGGAAAAAAATGACGAAGCAATATCAATGTTAAACAAAGCTATAGAGGAATTCCCTCAAGCAGTTGAGCCGGTAAGATACCTTGCGATATTGTTAGCCCATCAGGACGAGTCAGACATGTGTGAAGGTATTATTAAAGATGCTCTGGCGCGCATCGAAGACCCCATTACCCAACGAAAATTGGGATTTTTGCTCGTTGACTTATATAACTCATGGGGTCAGGAAGAAAAGGCCTATATATTACTGACTTCGCTTACTGAAAAACTACCTAATGATGTTCCCATTAAACGGCAGCTCTTAAGATGCGAACAGGTCGTCAAAAACACCAAAAGGGCCCAACAACTCGTTAATGATATCAGGTCTCTCGAGGGCGAGCGCGGTCTTCAATGGCGATATGAACAAGCAAGAATTTGGTTCGGCGCAGACAATTTCAAAGACCTCTACCCACAGATTATTTCGCTACTGCGGGAAAACATGCTGACTAATCCGGATGAACAGGCAAACCGTATATTGCTTGCAGCGTCCTATGAGCGCGCCGGCGAATTGCAACTGGCAATTTCAACATATCGTGACGCCCTAAGCCGAACACCCGACGATGTTCGCATAATAATCCCGACTGTTGCTGCTCTATATAAAGCGAAAGAATACGAACAGGCTGATGAAATTCTGAACCGTGCTTCCCGGGCAAAGCTATATCACCCTCAGCTGCAGAAATTGCAATTGCACAGCTATATTAGACATGGTCAGTTAAGTTCGGCGTCAGACATTCTGCAGGAACTCATCAATAATGACCCTAATAATCAGGATGCATACTTTTCTCTTGCCCTGCTCAAGATGCAACAAAATGAACTTGCTGATGCGGAAAAATTACTGACTAAACTGAAGAACCAGGAACCCAACTCATTGCCCGTTACATACGCACAAATCCAGCTCAATATCCGTCAGAACAAACCCGAGAAGGCATTAAGTCTCAGCAACGAAATAGTAAATAACCTTAAAAACGCATCCGCTTATATCCTTCGCGCTAGAACATACAATACGCTGGAGCAAATCGATAAAGCAATACAAGACATCGAGCATGCCACATCCATCGAACCCAATAATATTGACGTATGGGTAGCCAGGAGCCAGTTTTATCGTTCAATAGGCCAGCCGGATATGGCAATTGCCGATATACAACAGGCATTATCTTTGGCCTCTAACAATATCCAAATACAAAAACACGCCATTTCACTTCTTTTAGCGTCAGGAAATTCAAAGAGCATCCAGCAAGGAAGAATCATTCTTGGCAAAGCACTGGAATCGAATCCTGAGGATATCGACCTGCTCCTGCTCAAAGCACATTCACTGCTTGCTGAAGGAACGGCCCCTGCGATTGAGGATGCTGAGCGGATTCTTCAAAAGATAACCGAAGACCAGCCACAATTAAGTGATGCATGGCTACTCCTGGCTGAAATCACCTTCAGACAAGGACAATCAGCTAAAGCTATAGATATTGCTTTAAGAGGCCTGGCACATCGGCCTAACAATAAATCCCTGCTTCTGTTAAAGGCACAGGCAGAAGCAGCAAGTTCGCCGGTCTTGGCAATTCCAACCCTAAAGGCGCTACGAGAACTCGAACCGAACGATGTTGATATTGTCATACACATAGCCAACACATACATAGCTGCAAACGAGCCCCAAAAAGCCATAAATATCCTCAAAACACAATTGACTTCTTGTAGCGAGACAACTGACAAGCGAAGAATAAATACTGCCCTTGCTATAGCATTGCATAAGAATGGCGACAAGGCAGCAGCCCAGAAAGAATTTGAATTTTTGCTTCAGTCTGACCCTGATAATACAGGTTGCCTGTTAGCACAAGCAAAATTGCTCAAAGATGACCACCTTTGGGACCAGCTAAACCAGAAGGTCACTGATTGGTACCAAAAGCATCCTAAAGATAGTCAGACCCCCATAACTATTGCAAGGGAGCTTACATTAATTGAAGATGAGCAGGCCAAACAAACAGCGCAAGACATCCTTCAGACAATACTGGAAAATGACCCTAATTGTACCAAAGCTATGAGCACCCTTGCCATTTTATTACAAATTGCTGGACATTTCGATGAGTCAGTCACGCTCTACCAAAAAGTCCTTGCGATCGAGCCTGGTAATGTAATCGCCATCAATAATCTGGCCTGGATAATGTGTGAAGGACAAGGCAAACATAAACAAGCACTTAAGTTGGCTGAAAAGGGAATTACGTTAGCGCCAAGCTATGTTGACCTTATCGACACTCGCGGAGTTGCATATTATCGTTTGGGAGAATTCAACAAAGCCATCCAGGATTTCACTACGTGCATTAAACTCTATCCGAATACGGCACCCTCAAGCATTGCTTCACGCTTTCATCTGGGAAGAGCTTATGCTGAACTCGGAAAAAGAGATTCAGCAATTGAACAATTAAACCAAGTTTTAGATTTAGAGAGCCAAATCGGTGGTCTGTCAAAAACAGACCTGGCTGAGGTGAAACACCTCATCGAAGAGCTATCACAAGGAGGTTAATATGTCTTCAATATCACAGTCAACAAGAAAAAACCAAATGGAAAACATTGGTGCCGGTGACCTTTTTTATGGACAGCCTGACGTTATTCTACTTGACGAAAAACAGTGGCTGTATATCCAAAGGCGGTATAATATGAGTCCAAGGGAGCTTCAGATAGCTCAACTTGTCTGCCAAGGCCTCACCAATGGTGACATAGCAAGGAAGCTAACAGTAAAACCAGGAACTGTAAAAACACACTTAAGAAACATTTTCGGCAAGACCCGTGCAAGAAATAAAATCACAATGTTGTTAAGGTTTATGGATGATATAAGCAAGTTCTTCGGCGAATACAAATCTGTTAATGCAACTCCATTTACATAAGATAAGAAGGAGTAAAAATAAAAAACAAATTACCTGTCCGCAACCAGAAGTTACTTAAAAACGAATGATTTAGTCACCTCCTAAAGCCCGCATATCGTAATCCACTTGTTTTATCCCTCGACATCTTACCGCATCGAATAACCACAATAAAAGCTTCACACACTCTGTTCTATCACTATCGGATTATCCCAAAAGTAGCAATCCTAATCATATCATCATTCCTCTTCAATAAAGAACGACAAAAAACTTTTTTTACAAATTTTTAATTTTTTTGGCATTTTCTTCTTGACGCCTAATCAGCACTTCGTTATATAGGGATAATCATATACTTCTAAAGTGAGGAGGCCATCTTCGATTATGCGTGGAAGGGTGGCCAGCAAATTGAATGTTTGATAACTGAGGTACTCCGTAAGGAGACGGGGATATGTTATCAGGTAAAAGAAACAAAGGATTGATAACACTACTGTCTTTTCTTATAGTCACAACGGCAAATGGTGCCCCAACACTAAACAATTGCAAAGGAAAATTTGCCGCCCGCAATTTGTCACCAAGTTCAGACGTCCAAACCCTATCTGCGCCGGAAATAAATCAGAGTCAAGAAATTTGTAACTCTCATCTGGCCAGTATGGCCGCGGAATTTCTCAAACCCCCCGTTACTTATACCGGCTGGCCATCTCTGTCAAATCGCATAAAGCCATTACCCTCCGTACCTGGTGCGCTTTTAATGGCCCTAACGGGATTTCTTTGTGTTTCATTCGTTAAGGACCGCAAGCTTTGGCTAGCAGCCTTAGCAGGCCTGTTATGGCTTGGCCAAACCGGATTTTCCGCTATTCCAAATTTGGCTTCGCAGCTGGCCAGTAAAAAGCAAATCGAACAACAACATTCTCTAAATGTCGCTTATGCGTGTAAACTTAATGATTCTACGCGTCTGCGCAGCGATATTGAAGAGACACAATACATAGGTCTACTCCACCACTTGGCCGGAATACCTGATGTTAAAAGCACTTTTACAAATAAGCACTCATCTGGAACAAATTTACTTATCCAACACCACCAGAAGCTATACACAAAAGCATTTGATAATTTTCGTAAAAACATATATACATCTCAACTTGCCGTTATCCTCGACCTTTGTATCTCAAATTCGCCAATCAATTGTCTGGCTTTAAGAGCCAAACAACCGGTTTGTTTTTCACCAGCATTCACTTTCACCAACATTCCACGCGGACCACCTTTAACAGCATAGCAGTTTGATTAATTCAGCAACATTGAAACTAATCGATAAACGGGATGTAAATCCCAAAAAGGAAAAGAAGGTGAAAATATGAAAAGTATATTACTTGCATTAGTGGTGTGTGCTTTGATGGCAACACCTGTTCTGGCTAACCCAGCGACGTTTGGCTCCGACGGCGGAACTCGCTTACAAAACGTGTTGAACAAAATCACTACTGCGCCAACTTTAGGCTCAAGTAGTGTGAATGTGCTAACAGATGACCTCTCCGACTCGCTGGATTCATACTGGAGCATTACGGGGTCAGGCACATCCGTTGCCACCTTGGTTTATAAAGTTACCAACGCTAGTTATGCCAACCTTGGAACCTTTGGAGTGTATGACGCCGCTGATTCATCAAAAACTGTCGAGCTCTTTGACGGCACCGTCGTTGACGTTGGCGATACGGCTACGATGAGTATAAAGGCCGATGGAAGCGTGTGGTACACCTTTACAGACTATTCGGCCGGTACTGTCATAGGTGGTGACTCTGGCATTGACTTTGCCGGCAACCAGTTCGGCTATTACTTCGATACGGATGGTATGGGTGCTGGTGGTGGTGGATTCTGGTACAGTGACACAGGCTTGAATGCTGACAGCGGAGACCACATGTACGCCTATCAGGGCAAGAACATCGACACTGTGCAACTACCGGGTGCATCACCTGGACTATGGACGAACAATGAGTATATTTTGGCCTGGGAGGTTGGACAAATCAGCCAAGCTGATTTGGACTACGACGACCTTGTCGTCATGGTTGAATCCGTCAACCCCACCATTCCCGCTCCTGGTGCTATTTTGTTGAGCAGTATCGGTATATGCCTTGTCGGCTGGCTGCGAAGACGAAAGATACTGTAAGTTTGTAAACCTTAAAACTTTCAAGGATGAAAGGAAGGTAAAAAATGAAAAAGTTAATAACAATTATGACTGCAGTGGTGATTCTGGGTGCAGCTACAAATGTGTTTGCTGTCCCTACCATGACTGGAGGACCTTATATTGGCGATAGTTGGAGCTTCGGCGCCAACGCAAGCGGCATTGGTCCATTCGATCTTGTCGCCGTGCAGATTGCTTCAGGAGCCGATGTATTCGAAAGTCCGGCAATTCGTAATATTAGCGTACCCGGCTGGAATTTAGTTTTGGATAACCCGACATTGGCTTCGTTTTCTGGGCCTACCGTTACCTCGCTAAACTGGACAACACATCTTGCCGGCGACCTTCCCATGTCCGAGCCACTTGAATTGGACTGGGCATTATTTAACGGCGATCAACTCACAGCTTGGACACACTGGCTCGTTGGTACTAATGGAGAACTAGTAGGAGGACAGGGTGTAGGCTGGTGGCTCAACCCAGTGGACGGTTGGCAACCGGCTCGTGCTGATGTCATTCCTGCTCCTGGTGCTATTCTTTTGGGCAGTATTGGTGTAGGCCTTGTAGGCTGGCTGCGAAGACGTGGAACACTGTAGAATTTAATGTATAAAAGCTTGATGGAGTAGGGAGAGAGTATCACAAGGAGGTGAGCTCCTTCCTACTTCCTGAGAGCTTCAGCAACCTTACTTGCTGAAAGAAAAGAATCGGTAACAGGTATATAATAGCTTATAGTGAGTTATTATTAATGGACTGAGGGTAGATCTTATCTTACTGGCCACGATTACCTATTAAATTGCAGCAGAGTACAATCAAGCTACGAGAAGTATAACCTTTTCAACTGGAATTTAAAGCTTTGTAAGAAAGGAATGTGCAATAATGAAAATGTTGTTAACAGTTACGATAGTTAGCCTGCTCTTGTTTATAACAGCAGCTGTAAACGCAAATACAACTTACACAGATTCAAAAGACATATACAATTACAGATTCGAGTGGATTTTCGAGAATGACTATTACTATGAGCATGTAAATCCTTCTGAAATCATCGGCGGCGGCCCGTATACTCCTGCTGAATATACCGCGCTTGTTTCGGCTGGTATGATTACAGATGTGACTCTTACAATTACAGTTGATGATCTGGATAAAAATGACTCTATAGGAATATATGTAAAAGACAAAACCAGTACCTGGCACTATCTTGGGCAACTTAACAAGATGACCTTTAATGATACTTATGGCCACATTAACGGCCCCGGAGCTAATCCCGGCCATCAAACCGTTACTGAGTTTTCGCTCGATCCAGGATGGCTGGATGGACTGCCGGTTTACCTGAGGCTCTCCGGCTGGCTTCTAAACCCGAACGGGGTTGAAATCGAGACTTCAGAATTGGCAGTCACAGTTATTCCCGCACCTGGCGCTATCCTTTTAGGCAGCATTGGTGTAGGCCTTGTAGGCTGGCTACGAAAACAAAGGATATTGTGATAAGATGCAATGATTCACGCCACACTAAAGAAGCACATA
>CAYTTK010000027.1:0-21969 GCA_964440735.1 uncultured Pirellulales bacterium | reverse complement strand
GGCAAAGTGCGAATATCTATACCGATACTGCAACTATCCGGCACAACGTTGATTTCCTTACCGCCGGAAATTGTATTAATGCTCATAGAGCAACTGCCCAACAGCTCGTGCGGCTCAAAATCTATTTTGTAATTTTCTAATTGGTCTAAAAGAGATTTCATAGAAGATATTGCATTTACACCCAACTGCGGTGCTGAGCTGTGAGCAGCTTTGCCTTTGGTTGTGACCTTAAGCCACAATATTCCCCGATGTGCGGCGACAATTGCAAAATCCGTCGGCTCAGGGATAACCACACCGACAAGCTCAGGCAATTGTCCACTACGGTCGCGAATAAATCTCTTCGCTCCGCAGCTATCTGTCTCTTCACCAGCGGCAGCAACAAATATAATGTCACCTTGTAGTCCCCTGCCGGATTCGACAACTTGGCCGATAGCAGTTACAATTGCTGCAATTCCACCTTTCATATCTGCTGCCCCCCTGCCGTAAATTCTGCCATCTCTTTCAACCGGCACAAAGGCAGGTTTCTGCCACCCTGTCTCACCAGGTCCGACAACATCAAGATGGCAGACAAATAAAAGTGCTCTTTTCCGGCCGTTTGATTTAATATGTGCCGTAATATTTGCCCTGTTTGCATCCCAGCTATCAATATGAGAATCCACTCCAAAGCTGTCAAACTCCGTTGCAATTATCTTTGCCGCGGCCAGCTCTCCCTTTTCAGAGGTCGTCTCAGCTTGAATAAGTTTTGTCAATAACTTTTCCATAGTCCTGCAATTATACAATCCGCAATCCCAGATTACAAAGCTCTAACCTGCACATTTCACGCAGGTATTGAATTCTGTGACTCACCCTTGAGGTTGGTAATCACAAATCTGCTATAGGGTCATCATTTCGGATTTGATATTGAGCGGTGTGCGCTTTCGCTTCTCTCAGATAAGATGAAAAATGCCGGCTTCAGCTGCTCTGCATCTGGACGTTCTGTCTTAAAACGTCCAGCTTTCTGCTGATTTCTTCGGCCATTTTACTATTAGGGAAATCTCTTGTAATCTTTTGGCCAATCTCAAGGGCCTGCTCCCATCGTTTTTCCGTGACGGCAATAGAGAACTGAACGCCGAGATTGTGCAGCTTTGTTCTGAAGACATCCCTTGCTGCTTCCTGCAGTGCCAATCCCTCATTCGGCGTCAGGTATAGGTCCAGCTCTTTTAGAATCTCCAGACTGTGGTCTGTCTCTTTGCGTGTTATTGCATCATCCCAGGCAGCGAGTAATTCTCTTTTTCGTCCTTGTTTTCTATCGAGCAGTTTTTGTCGCATTACCTTTGCCTCTTCGCTGTCAGGATAAGCTTCGATTAATCTTTCAATCTGAACACTCCCCTGAACCCACTGGTAGTTTTCCAGCAGTTTTTCGATATGTTCTATGGATTGATTTATCCGCTCCTGAACGGTGGCAGCGCGGTATTTCTTTGCCTGGTCTTTTAACTCCTCAGCAAGCTCTTTGTATTCGGGGCGCTCAGCGATTTCATCGATTATCTCTTTAGCAGCATCAAAATCCTGCTGCTGAAGTTTCTCAAACACGGCTTCCCGTAGAGCCACGCTGTCTGATTCACGATATGCAATTGCTTTCGCTGTTTCACTGACGCGAGTGCTTTGATTAATTTGTGCCAGTCCCGTACTTATTTCTCCCAGCGCTCCTGTGACCTCTTCAAGTTTTGCGCTGTTGTCTCGAAGTGCGTCAAGTATCTTAAATACCCTTGAGAGCATTGCCAGAAGCGCGCTCAAAAACACCAGTGCTCCGAGCAAAAGCACCAAAGGTCGCACGGTTTCAGTTTTTTGGAAGACATCCGTAAACAGCGAAAGCATAAATACGATTAATAATGCAGCGCAAATAATCGCAATATGCCACTTGAACCGCCGAAAAAAATCTCCTACTTCCATATATCCACCTCTCCTTATTCAAAAAGAACCTTTTATAAGGTATTATATTACTGAAGACCTCGTTTTGTCAACAACTGAAAAGGTAAAGCCAACAAATGTGTCTGACCAAAAGTTGCATAATTAGCTGCTTTTACCTGATATTTAGTTCTCGCTGTCATTTTTACAATTTTTTTACAACCCGAGGTCAATCCAATTGACTATAATTAGTGTAATAGTCTATGTGGTAAATGCAAGAAATAATATTCACAGATAATAACTCGTCTCGGCGCTCGTCACGGCGGAGCATGCCGTAGCCGGGAAGGCGCCGAGCCGTAGTCGAAAGGGCGATTGATATGAAATCGACAAAATGCGTTTTTTTACTCTTGATTGTTACAGCATACGTATCCGCTTGCTGGGCGATAGAGAACGTAGCTGAGAAAGGAACCTGTAGTGAGCCTGTCGAACTAAAGATGGACGAGCATATCGTTGTGCAGAGAAATAACGAATTTGCCCTGGTACTTTTCACAAAATTGCAAGCAAACGAAGGAAATCTGTTTTTCTCGCCATACAGTATATCTACAGCCCTTGCAATGACCTGCGCCGGTGCGCGTGGTGAAACAGAAGCACAGATGGCCAAGGCCCTTAATTTTCCCACAGGGCCAAAAATTCTTCCCAAAGATTACAATGGACCTATCCAGCAAGCTTGGGAACAGGAGCGATTTGCTTCAGCATTTGGCAGGATTATAAAAGACTTAAATGACAGAGGTCAAAAAGGCTGCTATGAGCTTACTGTCGCTAACGCTTTATGGGGCCAGCAGGATTATGGATTTCTTACGGAGTTTCTGGAGTTTATCAGAAAAAACTATGATGGTCAGCTCAATGAGGTTGACTTCGTAACCGCCACTGAAACAGCACGAAAAACAATAAACGGCTGGGTTGAAAAAAAGACCAAAGACAAAATCAAAGACCTTATCGCCCAGGGTGTTCTCAACAGTATGACCCGTTTGGTTCTGACAAATGCTATTTATTTCAAGGGCAACTGGGCAAGCCAGTTCGAAAAAGACAGAACTGAAAATGCTCCATTCACTCTTGCCGGTGGCGAGAAGGTCGATGTCCCTATGATGAATCAGACGGAACAGTTTGGCTATATGGAAACAGAAGATTTTCAGGCACTTGAACTGCCTTATGTAAATAATGAGCTATCGATGATTATATTTCTGCCAAAACGAACCGATGGACTGGCTGATTTTGAGGAATCACTTACGGCAGAAAACCTTTCCAAATGGCTGACCAGACTCCGCAACCGCAAAGTCATTGTTTCTATTCCGAAGTTCAAGATGACAAGCCAGTTTAGTCTTGCTTCTGTGCTCAAATCGATGGGCATGATGGATGCCTTTGTGCCGAACGTAGCTGATTTCTCGGGTATAAATGGTAAAAGAGACCTTTTTATTTCAGCGGTTATTCACAAGGCCTATGTTGACGTCAACGAAGAAGGAACCGAAGCAGCGGCGGCAACAGCGGTAGCAGTGGGCGCTACCTCCGTTGGACCAAGACAGACGCCAGTTTTCCGGGCCGACCATCCATTTCTATTTTTGATTCGTGATAACCAATCCGGCAGCATATTATTCATCGGCCGAGCAACGAACCCGAAAGTCTAATGCCTGCAATGGAGAAATGCGCTATAGATAATCTTCGTTGTATTTGTGAGTTTTGCTGGAAATCCCAGAATTAAATTTTCTCCAGGACATAATAGCTTTTCTGATTATTACCCGTAGGCTTCCATTCCAGAAATAAGTATATCGTTCCTCCTATCTCTTTCATCAGATATTTACTTTTTGTTCTGTTACCTGGGTGCAGCAAAAAACCTTTCCTCCACTTCCAGACTTCCGAAGTCCTGCCATCCCTGAAGAAAGTGAGTTCTTTTAGATAAAAGGTTCCTTGCCAGTTCTTTTGGCCAGGTTTGAAATCATCTATATTAGAGACAAAATCAACGGTCCGCCATTTGCCGAACGGATTCTGACTTATACCAGAGGTAGTTTTTCTTCCGCTTTTAGCTTTGTCGGGTTTTGCATTTTTTACAAGGTCGATAAACTTTTGGGGATTTATAATTTTAGCTCCGTTTTTCTTTACAAGTGCCGATTCAAAAAGAAGCTGCCGCATTTGTTCTGGTTTAAGTTCCGGCCGTATCTGCCAGCCCATTGCCAGCACACCTGCACAGTATGGAATAGACCAGCTAAGCCCTCCGGTTCCGCAATATTGATAACTGCAATCGCCTTTGTCATACTCTTCAGCGGTTGTCCTCGGGGCTGAAGGGACAAGCAGGCGGTTTGTGGGATGATATCCGTATTTTGGGTCGCCGGGAGTACATTGGCTGACGCTTTCAGGAACTTCTGCATCGTACCAGCATTTTCCAATGAATCCATGATGAGTAGTACAGTCAAGCACAAGGATGCCTGCAGCTTCAGCGTGTCTGCAGGCTCTATCCCACATCTGTTGGTTTTTCTCAAAAGGAGACCCTGGTCCGGAAGGCGCCGCCGAAACAGACACAACTCGAATTTTTTCCGAGGTGGACAAATGCTCGTTTTGCTCGATTATCCAGTCAAGAGCTTGGGCTTGGTAGGCAGTGTCTTTTGTCCACGATGGAGCCGCAGCGTAGTAGATGTTGGCGTCAGGAGCTGTTCCACAGTTAGTACCGACGAGCAGGCTTGTAACCGCTGGGCCGTGCATACTGCTTTTTGTTCCGCAGCCCGTATCGTGATAACCTACGATTTTTTCGGAGAATTCAGGGTGGTCCAGATATATTGGCTGGTCTATAATAGCCACGTTAACGCCTTTACCTGTGATTCCCTGCTGGTGTAGCTGCCGAACGCCAAGACCCGCATTCATTGCACCAGTCATAATCTCGTTCGGGTCGCAGCCGGCAGGTAATTTTTTAGCTTCGGGCCAAATCGTCTTCTGATTAAATCGTAATGTGGGGATAAGATTTGGCATAGATGAGATATCGAGTTTACTTAAATCTTTCCATCGCACATCATCGAATTCCTTAACTGAGTCTATCGGCTTGATGGCTTGGAACGAGGTTCCCTTGGCCACCCTTGCACCTGTTTTCTCTAAGACGTAATAATGGGGTTTTTGTCCGTGTTTCGTGACATCGCCGCTTAGCCACGGCAAAAACAAATAACTTTTGTCATCGATTTGTCTGATTTTATACTGAGCTTTAGTTTTACCATTGCTATGCAATATCCAGTCTTTCGTCCAGGCGAAAAAGGAGGAAGTCCTTCCGCCGGATAAAAAACTAATGTTTTTTAAGAAAAGCTCGCCATTAGATGTTTTTGTGTTTGGGTCGAAATCCTCAATACTCCTAACAAAGTCCACACTCTTCCAATATCCAACGATTTCTGGGTCATCCACAAAAGGATGGCTGGGACTTTCAGCGCCCCACAACATTGGAACCATCACGAGTAAAACAAATAACCCGATAGCTTGATTACAAGACCGGTTAATCATTATACTTCTCCGTTTTTGAAAATTTGATTTTCATAGTGTTGTTTCTATTTCGAGCTATGCGCAGGTTAATTACTACATCCCTTCACCATAATCGCTTCGGGTTATATAAAGTGCGATTACTTTGTAGTCCTTGAAAAAGAAACGCACATCTTGGTCGGTGCGCCCGTAATAGCAATAGCCTTCTCGGCCTTCTATATCCTTATATAGAACACCGTCCTCAAACTGATTTTCTTGACCTTCTACTATGTTCTCTGGCTGGCCAACCACCTCTAAAACTTCATCTAAGGTCGAGCCGGCCTTTATCTTGCCGTGGAAAAGATAACCGGTGCCGGGGCCCTCATGACGAAGTTCAATAACCCTGTCATCAATCATAAACACACAAAACCCATCCGGATAAACAACTACATAGCGTCTTGGTAAATTCTTACTATCAAGTATTTGATTTCCCCATATGTACTCTACTGGTTGGCCGAAATCCTTTATGACATCTTTGATAGTTGCGGTATCAATATCGAACTTGTCCACCTTTTCGAAAAAATCACGGCGAAATTCCTCTGTTGTCACAGGACGTGGCTTGCTGAATATTACCATCAGAGATACCACCACAGCTACTACGACAACAACGATGATACCGGCCCAAGGTAACCATCTTTGTCGAATGCTGCACTTCGGCTGCCCCGCCTCCGGAGCGAGCAGTTCAGCATAATCGGATGCGGGACCCATTTCAGTGATAATTGATTGAAAATTTTCCCAGGTTTGCTGCTGCGATCCAAGTTCAGCAAAACGCCTGTCTAAATGAGAGCGGACATCCTCAAGAACTTCTTTTCCGCGAGGATGTTTGACTGATGACAGGGCTTTTTCTACCTGCCGTAGATAGTCAGCTTTGAGATTATCCCATGATTTGTTTTCTGAGGTCATTTTTGAGTTCCTTTTCTAATATGTTGGATGCTTTCAATTATCTGGTCCAAATGTGAATTCATATCGATAAGGGTCTTTTGGCCCAATTCGGTAAGATTGAAGTATCTCCTCGGAGGGCCATCTTGTGAAGCTTCGGAATGACTTGTTACAAAGCCGTCGGTTTGCAGGCGGGCAAGAATAGGATATATATTGCCTTCACGAATCTTCAGTCCTTCACTTTGCTTGAGGGTCTGAACCATCTCATAGCCATGACACTGCCCGTGCCGCAGCAAATTCAGAATAACAATATCCAGCAGTCCCTTACGAAGCTGAGTTTGCCAATTGTTTAGATTCAATGTTCACCTCTTGCTTAGATCCAATTTTTACTTCTCTTTTATCTGGGGTGTAATTTCAAAATTGTTTCCAGTATACTATATACCATCATACCAGAAATCAAGGTCAATTTCTAATTTTCTCTAAGAATTTTGAAAATTTTTTGTCTTACATTCCCAAATATGAACACTCTCAATCAATTACCCTAAAAGGACCGCATTTTATTTATCTGTAGAGTCATAAAACCAAAGGTATAACACCAACTACGTATCATAAGTCTTTAAATATCAATAGCTTATTGCTATTTTTTTGCATTAAGTGCTTTCTTGAAGCCAAAGAAGCAAAACGGCCAAAAAATTTCTAAATTTTTTCAAAAATGTTCTTGTCAGGTCCAAGCAAATAGGACATAATGTATTAAGAGTATTAATACATTTGTAGAAGGCAATGTAAATAAGGAGAAAACGTCGCAATGGCTTTGTGGATACAAATATCCCCCGGCTCGGCTGAACCCATCTACATTCAGGTTGCTGAGCAGATAAGTGAAGCCATCGCAAAGGGGCAGCTCGCAAGCGGCGACAAGCTGCCCTCGGTCAGAAAACTTGCAGCAGAACTGGTAATTAATCCCAATACAGCCGCCAGGGCTTACAGCCATTTAGAGCAGGCGGGTTTAGTCACCACCAAAACCGGTTCAGGTACATTCGTTAGCGACCCGAGGCTGAGAAGAACTGATGCCACAGATGTCAATATACTTACTGACAGAATGGATAATATCATAGTGCGAGGTCTGAATTTAGGTCTGAATGACCAGGATTTAACCGCGATGTTCAAAGCCAGGATAGGTAGATTCGTCAGCGAGTCAAAAAGAAGCGAGGGGAAAAAATGAATAATATAGTATTAGAGGCAGAAAGTCTTACGAAATATTTTGGTAGCACTCTTGCGGTTGACCACCTGGATTTGCAGATTCCGCGTGGCTGTATTTGTGGATTTGTGGGACGAAACGGTGCTGGAAAAACCACCGCTATTAAGTTAATGCTGGGTCTGTTAAGGCCCACAGCCGGCTCATCAAGACTGTTGGAGTGTGATTCGGCAGCATTAACGCCCGCTATACGTCAGCGCATAGGTTATGTAACAGAAGGTCACCGTCTTTTTCGCTGGATAAGTATCGGGGAGCTGGAGAAATTCCAGCGGGCCTTTTTCCCAAAGCAATGGGATGATAAGTTCTTCGCCGATACGCTCGAATACTTCGGCCTGTCAAAAAAGCAAAAGATAAAACACCTCTCAATTGGCGAACGGGCGCAGATTTCATTGGCCATTGCTCTTTGCCCGAATCCGGAACTGCTGATAATGGACGACCCAACACTTGGGCTTGATGCCGCTATCAGACGCCAATTTTTAGAGGGTATGATTACGCTTATTATGTCTCAGGGAAGAACAGTTCTTTTCTCCAGCCATATCCTCGGAGATGTCGAAAGGGTTGCAGACAGAATTGTCGTTATTGACAAAGGGGTAATAAGAGCAAGCTGCTCAATTGAGCAGTTCAAGACAGCAGTCAAAAAAGCTGTATTTAGCTTTGCCGATTCTGTCCCGGCTGAGATCGATATCGATGGTTTGCTGCATTACAGACGCAGCGAAAAAGAGCTTGAGCTGATATTAGTCGGAATTAATGATGAGAAAATAGCCGAATGGGCAAAATCAATCGCAGTGGAAAACTACCATATCGTCAAAATGAATCTCGAAGACCAGTTCATCGAATTTACTGCCCCGCCTAATCGAAAGAAGTTATTCAGATGGGAGGAAATTTAAAATGAGATTCTTAGCACTTTTACGCAAAGAGCTTCGTGAAGGTCTGCCCTGGATATTGCTCGCAGCAATTGCGCTTTTAACCATAGGAGGGTTTTCACTTCGCCAGGTGGTTGTCTATAAAATATTTGACTGGTCTCGCTTAGATTTTCCACCAGGTTCTACGGATAACGCTTATTGGCTCACTCACCATCCACCACTACATATAACAGGCCCGGTATTATTCTTAACGACCATTGGACTCGGCCTGGCACTGGGTGTCCGCCAGTTCTGGCTTCCTTACTTCACAGGCACCTGGCCTTTTTTGATTCATCGCTCGGTAGGCAGAATAACTATAATTGCAGCAAAATTCACGGCAGCAGTTCTTGGATTTATCATCTCCCAAGGTTTAATCTGGACTGCATTTTTCTGGTATGCATCTCGGCCGGGTTTATTTACTCCCCCGCCAGCACTCAGAACATTCATCGAGGGCTGGCTCTTTATCCTGCTTGGTCTTGTCGTTTATCTGGGGACAGCTCTTGTAGGCCTTAGCACCGCACGATGGTATACAACAAAGATTTTCGCCCTGGCATTTGTAACTATTGCTGTATTTACAGTGGTTCTGCAATGGAACCTTATCATGGCCTTTGCAATGATAATTGCTAGCGCCGCCATTCTGATATTGCAGATTATTGACACATTCTTAAAAAGAGAATTTTAAGTGGGAAATATATTATGAAGCTAAAATACATATCAGCACCGGTTAAAATCTTTATGACTGTTCTTATAATACTGATTGGAGTCCACATTCTGCAAGTCATCATAATAGAAGCAGCGATCATATTTGCACACAAAGAGCACATCAAGATGGAAACACCAGCTGAACCTAAAAAAGAACTAAGCGAGCAAAAGAAACGAACAGACCGCATAAGAAATTCAGCAAAAGAGTTTCTGCCGGATGGCACAATTCACCTTGTTTACAAACCTGGACGTAAGCGCTACATATACGACAGCGGCGATTGGCAAAGGGAAATGAACGCTCAGGAAAAAGTGGAGATTTACGATGCCAATGACAATCTGCTCTGGGATGGTCCAATCAAGGATAGGCCCTACAAATATCTGTCCTGGGCTGAGCCGCCTTCGCCCCATAGGGATGCTATCGACGAAAGACGTTTGAAGGAAACACTGATGATTACGCCTGAGTTTTCTCAAGCCCTCGAAACACCGGTTTTCAATTCAGAAAAGGAGGTTATGCAAGTCTGGCGATATAAGCCAGCCAAAGAGCATTTTGTCGGATATAACACTGCTGGCGAAAAAATTGGTTACATAAGCGCAGCTGGTTTCACAAACTCAAAGACTGGTGCCGAGCCGCTCGGCAAGTTCAAACTCTTTACTGCCTGGTGCCCGAAGGACTCATCCAGCCCAACAATGCTCTGGCAAACAAAAAGATGCATCTATCAAATCAATTTTGAAAATCAAAGTGTAGAGCTTATTCTTGTAAATTCCCTGGCAGATATCGAAAGAATAGCACTTCTTGCCTGGCGAGACCTAAAGCCCGACACAATGGAAGATACCACCGCCGAAATGCACAGGCCGACAATTTACTATCAGACCGAGGACAGAAAGCACCATTTAATAATGCGAAAACCCGACCAAAAACTCACAATCAACACTCCCGATGACTGGGATAACCGTTTTATCAGCTTTACAGCTACAAAGCAGTCCGTTTTTCTCAAACGCTATATATCAGAACGAACTCCACCTGAAGATTATTATAAATCGCCGAAACTTTTGAAGCAATGGCGGGACAATCTGAGAGGCAAAACAACAAAAGAGGCAGTCGAGCTTTACAAGGTGGCTGAAGATGGTAATCTTATACTGCTTAACCACTACGATTGGACTGTGCCCAACCAATTTGCTATCCCAACCGAATATCCAATGGTTAGAGTTAGGCACATAACTACAGGTCATGTCAGTAATTTTTCGCCGCCTTTATATGATTTTGTCTGGCACTTCTGGGGTCCTAAATTATGGGAAATAAAACATTACAGTACAGAACCAATGCGGGAGTTTTTAGGAGTCATAGAATATCTTCACCCGAGTAGCAGTATGCTAAACTGGTTAATAAGTGCTGCGATGATGGGTTTTGTATTATTGCACGGCTGGCCAAGGCGAACCTCGTGGGCAAAACTTATCTTCTGGCTCATATTTGTAGGAGCATTCAATCTGGCTGGATTGCTGACTTATTGGGCATTGAACCACACCACAGTTATCAAATGCCCTTCTTGCGGCAAACGCAGGGGACTTCTAAAGAGCAATTGTGCCCGCTGCGGCAGCAAATTACCCGCACCACAGCCAGGAAAACTCGACCTGATATTCAATAATTAACCGACCTACCAATAAACTTTTTAAAGATTTTGAGCGGATAATTTATGCGATGCCAGTCTCCGCTGCCTTCATATCGCACCATTTCAACCGTAAGACTACAAAAGAGGCCCTTTTTGAAATATGACAGCACCAACTCCCCAAAAATCAATAATAATGTTTACAGAAATCAACGCATATCGTAACTATCTTTTCATAAAATTCTTATGTATAGGGTGGAAAAAGTGCATAAAACTGTAATGTTGATTTTATACAACACAAGGTTTTAACCAATATAGGGCTTGTTATTTGGAAAGCAGAAATAAAACCTATGGCCAACACAAAAGGCTTGTCTGGTTATTCGTTTATTACAGGCAAATGTAAAATTAGGTAAAAAAATTTTTTGTGCACGTTTAGGTATGATTTTTGCCCCATAATTACGTATTCGGCCTCGAAGTTACTCTATCGAGGGTGATTGAAAACAAAACATTGAGGAGGAGAATGTTGTAATGGACGAGACAAGCCTGGAAGACAAGCTTAACGAACTGGTCAAGGAATTTGGAGAGGTTTCCAACCCACAACATAGCAAGCTGGCTGAGCTTGCTAAACAAGCGCAAGTCAACCACCAAAAATTGGAGAAAAGCATCCATAATCTGCAGGAATCGCTGGATTATCTGCGGGTCTGCATTAAATATCAAGTTTTTGACCTCGAAGCTACACGACGAGAAAACGCATACCTCAGAAAACTGCTTGAGGAACAAACCGACTAAGGCCAAAAACATAAAATATAAAAGGTCTTAAAAACACAATCACTCAACTATTAAGCTCAAATTCACTTTTTATTGAAAACATCTCTTAAGTTATAATAAAAATGTGCTTTTTCAAAGGTCCAGTTAGATATATAGTTAAAATACAGCTAATGATACTATCTAATGTAAAGGTAAAGACTAAGGACTTTTCTGCTTCCAAAGGGTAGGATATATAGAAAGTTAGCAACGCTTTTTGTCGATAAAAATATACTTATGTGAAAATGTTAGTCCGGGAAAAATGAACCTCAGTCCAACATAGGGCATATATAAAAGTAGGAAACAGGCATTTCGGCTCTTAAAAAAGGATTCGTGCGTTCCTCTGCTTGACAGGCGGGCTGAATGTGGTATAATACAACTTGATAATCATCGCTTGTATACCGTTTATATTTGCGCTGGGATGACCTAAGAAAAAATTAATTCTTTCTTGAAGAAAGTTTTGAGGTTAAAAGATGTTTGAGCGTTTTACAGACCGTGCACGTAAGGTTATGGCGCTGGCCAACCAGGAGGCGCAGCGTTTCAATCACGAATACATCGGGACGGAACATATCCTTTTGGGATTACTAAAGGAGGGTAGTGGCGTTGGTGCTACGGTCCTGAAGAACCTGGATGTTGACATAAAGAAGGTCCGGCTCGAGGTAGAGAAACTGGTTAAGAGCGGCCCGGATATGGTGACCATGGGCAAGCTGCCCCAGACGCCGAGAGCCAAAAAGGTTATCGAATACGCTATCGAGGAAGCCAGGTCGCTCAACCACAACTATGTGGGCACCGAACATATCCTCTTGGGTTTGCTGCGGGAGAGTGAGGGGATAGCAGCTCAGGTTCTTATGAATTGTGGTCTGAAGCTCGAAGATGTGCGGCAGGAGGTTTTGAATCTGTTGGGAGCCGGAGTGGACGATGGACCTACCGGCCTTGGAGTACAGATGGGGCCGGCGATAGGCCGTAGGCCGAAAAGTAAAACCCCAGCACTGGATAGCTTTGGCAGAGACCTCACTCAACTTGCGACTAATGGCGAACTTGACCCGGTAATTGGCAGAAAGCGAGAGATTGAACGGCTCATCCAGATACTCTGCAGGCGCACTAAAAACAATCCCGTCCTCTTGGGCGAAGCAGGAGTTGGCAAGACCGCTATCGTCGAGGGATTGAGCCAGCAGATAGTCAACAAGCAAGTGCCTGAACTACTCAAGGATAAGCGCATCGTGGTGCTTGACTTGGCGATGATGGTGGCAGGTACAAAATATCGCGGGCAGTTTGAAGAGCGAATAAAAGCAGTCATTAACGAGGTTCAAAGGGCAAAGAACGTTGTCTTATTCATTGATGAGCTGCATACTCTGGTTGGTGCCGGTGGAGCCGAGGGTGCCATTGATGCCTCAAACGTACTCAAGCCAGCTCTCGCACGCGGAGAAGTGCAGTGTATCGGCGCTACCACCCTCGACGAATATAGAAAGCATATCGAGAAAGATGGCGCTCTCGAAAGGCGTTTTCAGACAATAATCATTGACCCGCCTTCAAAAGATGAAACTCTGGATATCCTCAGAGGGCTTCAGGACCGCTATGAAGCGCACCACAGGGTCCGCTTCACTGACGAAGCTCTTTTCCAGGCAGTGGAGTTATCGACCAGATATGTAACCGGGCGGTGTCTGCCTGATAAGGCAATAGACGTTGTCGATGAATCTGGTGCGCGGGTTCGGCTTAAGAATATGACTCCTCCGCCGGATTTGACCGAGATTGAAGGCAAAATCGAAAAAATGCAAAGGGAAAAAGATGAAGCGGTCAGAAGTGCCGATTATGAGCGGGCAGCTGCGTTGAGGGACGAGGCACAACAACTCCTCGATGAAAAGACACAACTGCATAAAAAATGGTATGAGGAGAATAAAGAAGCTACCGGTACAGTGGATGCCGAGATTATCGCGGAAGTTGTCAGTAATATGACTGGTGTTCCGCTGACTAAACTGGAGAAGAAGGAAACCCAGCGGCTTCTGGAGCTCGAAGCCGAGTTGCATAAAACGGTTGTCTCACAAGATGAAGCTATTAGCGCTGTGGCTAAAGCGGTAAGACGCAGCAGAAGCGGAATGAAGGACCCAAATCGTCCGATGGGTTGCTTTATACTCCTGGGTCCCAGCGGTGTCGGAAAGACACTCCTTGCACAAGCCCTGGCAGAGTTTATGTTCAGCGATAGGAATTCTCTTATTCGGCTGGATATGAGCGAATTTATGGAGAAACACAATGTCAGCCGGCTCGTAGGTGCTCCTCCGGGGTATGTGGGCTATGAAGAGGGAGGACAGTTGACCGAGAGGATAAGACGTCGGCCTTACGCCGTGCTGCTTCTGGACGAAATAGAAAAAGCGCATCCGGACGTTTACAATATCTTGTTGCAGATAATGGATGAGGGTCGGCTGACCGACAGCTTTGGCCGAAGCGTTGACTTTAAAAACGTCATCCTTATTATGACCAGTAACATTGGAGCTGAACTGATTAAGAACCAGGCTGGCTTCGGGTTCGGAAAAAAGAGCCCTGATTCGAATTATGAAAAGATGAAAGATACTCTGCAAAAGGAGGTCGAGCGTCACTTCAGGCCTGAGTTCCTCAACCGTATCGATGACACAATAGTCTTTAAGGCGTTAACAAAAGAAGACTTACAAACCATAGTCGATTACGAGCTGGCAAAGGTATTCAAGCGGCTGATGGAGCATGGCCTGAAGCTGCAGCTTGCCGAACAGGCCAAAGAGTTCCTAATCGACAAAGGTTATAATCCTGAATTCGGCGCCAGGCCTTTGAGAAGGGCCATTGAGCATTATATTGAAGATCCGCTCTCGGAAGCGGTGCTGTCTGGAAAATTCAAAGGCAAAAACATCATTCAAATCGAAGTGCAGGATGAAGAACACCTGAAGTTCGAAGGCGTTAAGGCAAAAGAGCCGGAAAGCAAATCACAACAGCCTGCTTCTGCGTCTCTCAACGAAAGCTAAGGCAGTAAGGTCGGCGCCACATAATCAAAACCCTTCTGACAACAGCGGTCTATAAAGGTGTATTAGCCGGGATAGTTAAGACTTAATCTTATAAACACACTTTTTCGATTACTTGAGCTGGCTTTCAATTTCCATTGGGCTTTGCTGTTGGGCCAGGGTGGCCTTAAACTCCTGCGTCTCCATCCATTCTATGTGGACGTCTCTCGTCTCTTGTCCCTCGTCGCTCGTTTCTTGATAAGGGGGTAGCACCTCTTTCAATCTTAGCACAAAAAATCCCTCCTTAAAGAATAACGACCGGGATTTTTGCTCGGTGTAAGCTAAAATCTCATCCGGGGCTGATTCAAGGTCTATCCACCTGGCTCTATAATGAAATTCACCCAGCCGAACCTCACCCGGCAGATTTTCTCTCTGTCCATCGACCCAGTATTGAGGAGGCACTAAGCCGTTCTCAACTCGGTATTGTTTAATCCTGTTACCGAGTATCGTCATTGCCATCTCTGCTTCTCGACGATTAATATAGTATCTCAGGTTGAGCATTACGATGATAGCAATAATCGTAATGACTATTATAGTTGTAATCTCTATTAATATCGCCTTCTGCCGTCTGTTCATTTCGTCTCTTATCTCTCGTCGCTCATCCCTCGTATCTTACCTTTAGCAAACAGCTTTATTGCCTGCGGATATGCGATACACTCCTGTTCAAATACTCTTTCCGCGAGTGTGTCGGGGGTATCGTCGTCTTTGACTTCGCAAGTTCGCTGAACAATTATTTGCCCTTTATCATATTCATTTGTGCAAAAATGAACTGTGCAGCCGCTCACATTGCATCCTGCTGCAAGAACCGCTTCATGGACATGATGTCCCCACATACCTTGTCCACCGAAGCTCGGAAGTAGCGCCGGATGTATGTTCATTACACGATTTTTGTAGCGTTGTGGTATTTTCCACAGGCACAGCCACCCACCCTGCACGACGAGGTCAACATCAGCAGAAACAAGTTCTTCTTCGATGTGCTTGCTGAATTCATCAATATCTGGATAGTCTTTTACACGAATGATTTTCACATTTAATCCGGCTTTTTGTGCCTTTTCAACGCCGGCTACGGTTGAACGTGAGCTTATTACTACAGCGATTTCAGCATTTAGTTTTCCTTGTTTGATGTGTTCGAGGATGTTCTCCATTGTCCTGCCGCCGCCACTGATTAGCACACCCAGCCGCATCGTCTTGGTTCGTGACTCGCTTGCCTCTGCGTCTCTCGTCGCAAGACGAGGCAGCAGGTCTTTCGTCCCTCGTCCCTGCTCTGTCTTCTGTCCTGCCTGCCCTGAGCTTCGTCGAAGTGTCGAAGTGGCCTCTGTCTTCACAACAACATCACGTTCAAGATTCAAGGCTCGGTTTACGAGTTTGTCGGCTTGTTGGTTTTTCTCTCTTGCAATGTGCTGGACCTTCCAGCTATCAAATTCACCGAGCAGGTCAACGGCTTGGCTGAAAAGAGGTCTGATTTGCTCGCTTTTTACCTTATAGTCACCATTAAGTTGTCTAACCAGCAATTCGCTATCGCTGAAAATTGTTAGCCGACCGACAGCAAGCTGTTTGGCTGCTTCGAGGGCCTTTAAAATAGCCGTGTATTCAGCTATGTTGTTCGTGGTCTGGCCAATGAAAAAAGCTTTCCCCTGTAATTGGTTTCCGCAGGTATCGGTCATGATAAAACCAGCAGCAGCCGGACCCGGGTTGCCCCTGCTGGCTCCATCTGTATAAGCGATTACTTCGCATCTCGTATCTTGTCCCTCGTCTATCATCGCTCGTCTCTCGTATACCACGCGTCTTCCTGTCGGTAGACAGGAACGGGGGCGTCCTGTGCAGTAAGCCACAAGGGATTCACTGCCATAAACTCAAGGCGGTTTTATGTTTGAATATCAGGTATGCTCTTCATTTCCAAGAACAAGAATTCTCGTGCAGTTAGGACAGCGAATCATTTCGTCCTTAGTCATAAGCAAATTGACCGACTCAGCGGTGATACCCATAAAGCACCCGCCGCAGGTATAGGCCCCTGTTTTGCCCTGCTGCTGTTCAATCTCTGCTACCGCCTGGCCGTCGAATGTTTCAGCGACGCGTTTGAATATCTCCAACGGCTCTCTGGGGATGGTCTTTGCGCTGTCGTTCCATTCAATCTGGATTTCTTCGATTTCGGCCTGGTATTTGGTTGCCAACTGCTCGGATTCTTTTCGAATCTTCTCGAGCTGTTGTTTTTGCTCATCTATTTGCTGCTGGATGTTTTTACACTCAGCCTCATCGGCATCCAAAACTTTCATCAATTCCAGAATCTGGGTCTCGATTTTGGTATTGTCGGCTCTGGTTGTATTAAGCATGGTGAGAACCGCAGCATATTCTTTATTTGTTTTTGCGGTGTTCAGAGAGGCCCTTAACCTGGCTATCTGCTCATCTCTGCTTTTCAGTTCCAGTTCCAGCCGGTCGGACTGAACCCTCGTTAGCTGAATCTCTTCTTTTTTAGCTTCGAGGGCATTTTGGAGGTTTCTGACTTGATTTTCCTGGATTATTACGTTTCTTCTGCATCTTGTAAGTTTTGCTTTTGCTGCTCGCAGGCGATTTTCTACACTTTGAAGTTTTATCAACCCATCTAATACAGGTCCCATTTAGACTCCTTCATGGCTGCCTTAAAAGCTCTGGACTCTATATTATCTCTATTTATTTCTCATTCCGCAACAACAATTTTACTATTTTTTTAACCTCCCAGGCTACGGCAAGGCCTTCGCCTTAACGAGCAGGGCCTACGCCCTGACGAGAACCTCATATTTTAGGTCGGCTTGCGTAAAAGCAGGGCATATTGAGTTAAACTAATCTTTCTCAATAGTAAATATAAAATAATGAATTTTTCCCCCTGATTTCCTGTTATCCTGATGACCATTACCTGTTACCCTGATATCCCGATTCCCTTATTTTCGCATTCAGTATCAAGCATCCAGTATCTATAAAGTCACAACTCAGTCGGTAACCTTATAAACTTCGTCATCCTTTCTTACCCGCTCGCTGACCTTCACTCCGACAGAGTCTCCCGCTTTTGCTTCGTTAACTGCTAAATTATCAATCTGCATTGAGTCAACAGTCAGTTCAAGGTCCGTGGTATGACCTTTAATGTGGATTTTATCCCCCAAATTTAAGGACGCTGTTAACTCAATAGCAGCTACTACAGGATGGGCAAAGAAATCTGATACCGTTCCAATTATTTCCTCAGGCATTTTTATACCTCCTTGTTTTAATTACACGCCTTTAAATATAATCTACACCACCTGGTATTGTAACTGAACGGTTTTTAAGTGCAAGACACAAATAAATAGTCAATCGAAAATCCTGTATTTAAGATTCTCTCAAGGCTGACTTTATTTTATCCACGTCTACATGCAATTCTACATGCCCACAATCAAAACACACATTGCCATTGACAAGAACTCCGGTCGTAAAAATTGTTGATAATTTAGCATGTTTGGGACGAGCATAGAGCTTTCCCGTGGACTGGAGATCACTGGACACAAGATTCGTGCCGCCACATTTTAAACATTTCTTTTCATCGCTCATAATATAAACTCCCCTACGACATTTTCCATGAAAATCATTCTCAGCTACACTGCTGATTTTGGATTCCGCCGATACTCTCAGCCGCTCCACCAATTGTAAACACTGTATCAGATTAGTTTGTAAAAATCAAGAGTTCTCAAAGCGAATTCTGGCAAATAAGGAGATTTTTTCTGGTTATAGCCGCTCAACGGCAAAACGCAAAATGATTTCCGGACTTAGATACTCTTATGATAATTTCTTATTTGGTTCGACTTGTCCAGCAATTAGTCTATGAGCCCTGCAGCTCGCGGCAGTGGTCCTCTGGCCGCAGGAGTTTATTTTAGTTGAATTCTGATTTTAGATTTTATTTCGTTTCATAAGGAATTTGCTATCTTACACTTTCCACAAAAATAGAAAATAATAAATAATTATCTGGTGCCGGCCGAATCTTTCAGTTGAAGACCGCAAGATGATTGTTAAAATGGTGCAATAGAATCTGTATCAGGAAAGCAAGGAGCTCATTATGGTTAAGATAGCAGTGCCCCTATTAGCCGTAATATTCTTCGTTGGATGCGAAGGTTCTGTTGTAAAAACACGAGCAGAAGCCCAAAAAAACAGAGAGTTGCTCCTTAGTTTGGATATTGGCATGACAGAAGACGAGGTCCTTGCAACTATGGGTAAGCCGAAAAAGACAAAAGCGCATTTGCTCGATGACAGAACTATTGAATTTTGGTTTTATTTGACCGAGGACCTGACAATTGATGATGGAAGGGTGCGGGACTCAGACTTCACCCCGTTAGCTTTTCAAGGAGGAAAGCTAATCGGATGGGGCAGTAGGTTCTATGACCGCTTGAAGTATGAACGCAAGATAGGAACAAAATAAGACTGCTCAATTGTCCACACCTTTGCCATTGTAACTGAACGGTTTTCAAGTGCAAGCTGCAATTTCGTCCGCTGTCTGTGGCTTTTATAATTTTCAATTCCTACCCCCCAGTGAAACTGAGGGCTAAACATCGTTTGAACTAAAGGATTTCAATTTGTTGCAAAAGAATCCAAATGGATTTATCCTACGATATTACTCACTATATATTGATTGTATCCACGAGAGGTGTGGTAGTCCTAAATTGAAAAAGCGTGTTTAAAAAGTATATCACACGAAAATTTTTGTAAATTTTTAAAAAATTTTGATGTCGTTAAAATTTACCCAAATTGCCCAAAACTTAAATTCGTAAGTGAAAAATAAAGGCACCAAAATAATCGTTGTGTAAAATAGGCAAGTTGAACAGTATAATTTATCTTCCACTCCCGCATTTTCATAAGTCTTGTTTTATTATTATCGGAATATTCTACCTGGTGGCAGGGCTAAAATTTTTTTGACAAGTAAACAGAAATTGCAAGGCAAAAACCGAACAATGTAGGCCTGTCTGAATTTTGAAATTTTCCCGAAAATTTTACTTTACCTGCAGTGGATAACAAATTGGTATAATCAACTTTGAACAGAGTAATAAAGGAGGTGCTAAACATGCCATATCATCCGAAGTATATTGCAAATTTTTTCATAAGAAAAGGAATTGACGAAAACAATCTCTTAAATCCTATGCAGGTTATTAAAATGACTTACATTGCTCATGGCTGGTATTTAGCACTCACAGATAAGCCTTTAATTAACGAACTCGTTGAAGCTTGGAAATACGGCCCAGTGATATATTCACTTTATAACAATTTAAAACATTACTATAATAATCCTGTAATCCAAGAGATTAAAGTGGATATGCTGTCTTATGAAGCTTTCGAACAAGATTCAGAAACACAAAGATTTTTGGGTAGTATTTGGGGTAAATACAAAAAATATACGGGCTTCCAGCTTTCCATCTTAACCCACGCTCAAAACACTCCTTGGGAAGAAACCATTAAACCGTTTAGCCAAACAGGATATCTACCCTCTAATCTAATAATCAAAAACGACCTTATTAAAAAGCATTACAAAGACAAGCTTAAGGCCGTAAGCGAAAAATGCGGACACTAAACCGAGAAAATCTTCAAAAGCTTGACTTGTTAAGCGAAGTAATCGAGCAGTTTTTGGTTACGACACAGGACTTGGTTTTGGTCCGTTGTGAAATCCAATAAAAAAAGGCAAGTCAAGGACCTGCCTTGTTTAGCAACTAAATAAAACCAGCGTCTTATTTGCGACGACGCAGGAAAAGTCCACCGAAACCAAGCAGTAAAAGTGTAGCCGGTTCCGGAATAACGTCATCTAGTTCTGGTTGCCAGCCGTCTGGAGGCTTGAGAGTCCAGCTATCTAATCCTCCGTTGACATTCATGTTCCAGTGTGTCCAAGCTGTGAGCTGCCCATTGTTAAAGAATGCCCAGTCCAATACAAGCGGATCGGACATTGGAAGGTCACCGTCAAAATTTGTTGTCCAGCTTAGCGAGGAAACGGAAGGCCCAGACCACGAAGCTAATGTCGGTCCATCTAAAACTAAACCCCAGTTGGGATTGCTAATATTTGAAATTGCCGGACTTTCGAATACATCGGACCCCGAGGCAATCCTCACGGCGACAAGATCGTATAGACCAATGCCGCTTGCGCTGGCGGGGTAGCTCCAACTATTGCCAGTGTAAGGTCCTCCAGTCATGGTAGGTACAGCAATCACATTTGTAGCCGCCGTCAGAATCACGGCTGCGATCATAATTGTTATTAACTTTTTCATTTAACCTCCTCCGAAAAAGCTATTATTTTCTTTTTCTCAAAACCTGTCCTGAGCGGCGTCGAAGGAATAAGCCACCTGAGCCAAGCAGCAAAAGCGTCCCCGGCTCAGGAACTAAGGAGATATCATCAATTGTAAAATCGTTCCCGGTGTGCTCATAATTAAGGTCTATCAGACGTATATCCGCCTCCGTATTGCTTTCAGAGTCCCATTCGTAAGATACTTCAAGCCAACCATCTTCAGGCGTGTCGGGTGCAACTGCATCAGGTCCGACTTGAGTCCCATTAATGGTGCATCGCAATGTGGCTGGAGCCGCTGGGTAGCAAGTCCTTAAATAATAGGTTAAAACGTAAGTCAGGTTCTGTTCCACAGCGATGTCATCTTGTGCCCATACGGTTGGCTCAGAGCCCGGAGTTACGTTCTCGGCGCCGTTGACAATAAACATCAGTCCTGACCCACTCGTATGGTCGCCGTAATCAGTCCAAAGATGGTGAACCCAGCCTGAGGCATTCGTGTTTGTATATACAGTATAATACGCCTCGGGCCAAAGCGCGTCATAAGCGGGGACTGCGTAGGTGTAAGCGCTTGAGAAGCCTGTGTTCCCGAGCTCAAAATCTCCGTTATAAATCAAGTTAGCCCTGAGACCAGACGTCATTAAAAGGGTGATTATGACTGATGCTAAAAGAATTGAATTTCTCCTGCTTTTCATTTCACTATCCTTCAAAAAATTTCTACCTTATTTCGCAAAAAATGCGCAATTCTTTCAACGCATTTAGTATTGAAACCTCCTTGTTTAGTGAAGTAGCTGGAAATGCTCCTTCTCAACACCATCCTTTTCAAGGTAATATACTATGCAATTTATCCGAAAAAGTCAAGAAAAATCCCGACAAAAACCGCATTTTGAGTAAAAATACGTATAAACCATGTGTTTTTGTAAGGCTGATAGCCATTTTTGCAAACTATTAGCTTTTTTCCCGCTGCCTCCGCTGCCAAACCGAGCAGAAAAAAACCTGCAATAATTAACAAATATATTCAGAATTCTTTAGCCGACTTCTTCGATACAGCTTCTGAGATAGTGAAAGGGAAGGTTAAATAAAGAAGCAGAAACATATTTTTCTATACAATAATTGT
>CAYTTK010000026.1:18889-22951 GCA_964440735.1 uncultured Pirellulales bacterium | reverse complement strand
AGTGTATAATTGATAGTTTCAAGGAGGTGTTGTGAGAGAACATTTTTAATTCCTCCTCAGGTTTTCCCCGCTAAATAAGCTTAAGGATATAAATTAATAATACGAGCACGGTCCTTCTATTGATACGTTTATTACGAAAGAACGGAACTGATATAGCAGGAAGAAAAATGAAAAGCTTTATCATCATTTCTGTTGTGTTGGTCTTATTGGTTGCTATAGCATCAGTAGAGGCGAACTGGATCACACTCAATTTCCCAGAGTCCCATGCAACTTTCGCATCCGGCATCGACGGGGACAATATTGTCGGTAGTTACTCGGTCACTTCATTGCATAGCCACGGCTTTCTCTATGATGGTACAAACTGGACCACACTCGATTTCCCAGGGTCCCAGATGACTTACGCATCCGGCATCGACGGGGACAACATTGTCGGTAGTTACACGGACACTTCAGGGTTTTACCACGGCTTTCTCTATGATGGTACAAACTGGACCACACTCGATTTCCCAGGATCCCAGATGACTTTCGCATCCGGCATCGACGGGGACAACATTGTCGGTGACTATACAGATACTTCAGGGAATGAACACGGCTTTCTCTATGATGGTGCAAACTGGACCACACTCGATTTCCCAGAGTCCCAGACTACCCGCGCATATGGCATCGACGGGGACAACATTGTCGGTTACTACGTAGACACTTCAGTGAATGACCACGGCTTTCTCTATGATGGTGCAAACTGGACCACACTCGATTTCCCAGGATACACGCATACTTTCGCATCCGGCATCGACGGGGACAACATTGTCGGTTACTACTTGGACACTCCATGGTATTACCACGGCTTTCTCTATGATGGTGCAAACTGGACCACACTCGATTTCCTAGAGTCCCAGGAAACTTACGCATTCGGCATCGACGGGGACAACATTGTCGGTAGTTACAGGGACACTTCATGGAATCCCCACGGCTTTATCTACCAGATCCCCGAACCAGCGACGGTTTTGCTGCTCGGCTTAGGCGGCTTGTTCTTGAGAAGGAAAAGGTAATCCGCTTTCGGAAAATTGGAAACAAAGGAAATAAAAAAACACCGAGTCTGCAGATAAGCTGGTTTTATATTCAGATAGAGAACCACCTTATTAAACGGCGTTTCGCTTCTTCTAATTTTTCTCGTTTTTGTTGAACATTCAGGTCAGGGTAAAAGCTGGTTGTTTCAAGAACATACTTCCACCCCGACTGGTCGACAGAAGAAAACTTGTCTTTGACTATTGATATTACTCTTCGAACCTCTTCGGAGCTACTATGGCTAACTAAAAATCTATGACCCTCTAAATAGTCATCCCTTGTAGTCAACATTATAGTAATATAAATGTCGAACGCGTGCGTCTGAGCGCTTTCTTTGTCTTCTCTTGCCCCCTGGAAACGGTCATCAAATGCACATAGTTTTAGGATTAGAAGATTCGTAGGAGAAGGTACCTGCACCTCAATCCTATCTTTGTTTCCATTGATTGCACAAATGTCTAAGATGTTAATAGTTCTTAAATCCTCCTCAATAAAACGTGCTTCACTCGTAAGACGGCCATGCAGTTTTGACCTGACGAGTTTGACTCGCTCGCCTTCGGTCCTGATCCCCTCTACTGGTTGAGCCAAAATATCCAGATGCTGATTAGGAGCTTTCATAAAACGGAAATGCCTGCAATCTTCGAGAGCCATATAGCTTAAATCGCCTGTAATTACTTCTGCGATCGCAATACGCCTGGCTTTCTCAAAAACATCTTGCTTTGTAAGCATTAAATCAATATCATTTGTCGCTCTTATCATGTTTTTTGCTTCATCTTCTCTGTCGTGAAAGCAAAGATAAATCCCGAGTCCGCCACAAATAACCGGTTTGATACCAAGCTTATTAAAAGCTTGTGCCAGTTCAAATAATTGTCTTAGTACGGTATCATTCATCGATCTCATCTCTTAAAATACGCCCTTTGAGTGCCGCAGCAATTTTTGGGCCTCTCGGAGTGTCAGCCATCAACTCAAGGTATAATTCTACATCATCGACAACCGCATCATACATTAGCAAGGAAGCATTAAACCAAACACCAGGCTCCTTAGTTTCGGTAATGTTAACATTGCCAAATTGAGCGTCCGGTGTTATTTCGACCCAATTCCGTTCAGCCGCCTCTTTCACTTGTTCTATGTCCTTTACGAATATCGTTGTTTGGTCTGTAATGGCTAAACCCTTTATCTGCGCTGCATAGAATCCGAAAGCCACGTAATTTATATTTTTCTCGAAGAGACTACGAAATAGTTTTTTGGTGCTATCAGTTGCAAACCCGTACGTTTTTCGAGTTTTTCGTTCTGGGGAATTAATATAATCATCTGCCAGCCTTTCCAAAAGCTTTTCTCGATCGGCGGCAGATATAAACGGCTTTTTTCTCTTTATAAGCAATTCTTCCTCAAGACATTTAAGAACTTTTGACACAGTTGATATCGTTATGCTTGCATTTCGATTGTTTATAAAATCAACAATCTCATACAAAGATGAGAAGCCATTTGGTTTCAAGAGTAAGGCTCTACTCACAATTGACGATGTTCCCTGGAAAATCTTTTTAATTGGTGCCGTATCGGGAAATCTATTTTTTTTGCCAGTTCGTTCAATGTATATTTGGTTTGAAACTCGAACCATCATATTGCCTGAGAGGTCTATCCAGGAAACACCCTCTTCTGCCAGCATCTCTGCTTGTCTTCTGGCTACATAGGGTGCAATTATCATCGGTACGAGATTTACATTGTTTGCCTTTTTGTAAAGGTCAGCAAGTGTTCTACATTTAGCGCGAATGCTCTTTGGAGTGGCCACAGGTGTAATTTCGACTAACGCTTCAAAGGAAAGACCGTTTGGAAGTGAGAACTCAATGATTGCATCAGCGCGAAGCCCCTGCGGCAATAGAACTTGCTCCTCAAGGCGATATATTGTTAGGGGAGCATATTGACTACCTTCGCTTTGCAATCTTTGTATTATTTCCTTTTCTGTAACTCTCATCGCTATTTTCCTAAAAATTGCTCTTTTCCTATATAGGATATATCGTCATTTTAGGAATTTATCAAGATTTTATTTTCGATTCTAAAAAGAATTTCCTATATAGGAAATTACTATAAATTAAGAAAATTGTTCGTTTTAATAGCTGAAATTAACCAAATTGAAAAATGTCGTTCAATCAGGTACACTCTTTATGTTCAACTTGGGTGCGGTGATGCTAAGAAGAAAAAGGTAACAAACTAATCCGGCTTTCACGTCCGAAAAAGTCGGTATAAACCCTCAATAAAACTCAAAAGACAAAGCTAATCCGGATTTCATCCGGATACAACTCATTTCTACAAAATGCCATATCGCCTTAAGCTGCAGAAAACACTTGACTTAGAAAGCCCAAAATGATACAATAATCCAAACTTATGGGGGTGGCACTTTGAAGGGTGATTTTGACCTTTGATGCCATTTTGAGGGTAACTCACGGCACCAGGCGAAGCCAGATTTCACGAGGGTTTTTGGAGAAGGGTGTTATCAATGCTAAAAACAAGCCAAATCAGCATTTGGCTCAGGACCATCACAATCATTGTCTTATCTGTGGCAGCCGGATGTTCCGTTCAACCCGTTCAAACGACGATAGTAAATAATCCCCAAGCCAGCAAAGTTTCAACTTCGATAGAGCAAAACCCAATGGAAGAATCTGACAGGATACCTTCGGAATTTGATAAGGATATAAAATACGGCAATCTCTGCCGGGTTAAATATCACCCCCTTTACTCCAAAAACCATCCGGTTGTTGTCGAGGGCATGCTGGATAAAGATAAGAAATATCCGGTCATCCTCGATACAGGGGCGTCACCGGACCTATTTGTTAACGACATTCACATCAAGGAAAACAATCTTGTGACTCAGCCCTTAAAATACAACAACAAGTCCGGCGGCTGGGGGACCTGCCATCTACCCGAACTAAATATTGGAGAAATAACACTGTCCAACTGGCCCTGTTACTACCGACGACAGCACGCAGAGCTGAAGATGTTCGG
>CAYTTK010000026.1:0-18789 GCA_964440735.1 uncultured Pirellulales bacterium | reverse complement strand
TGGGAGAAATATCCATTAACAATTGAAGAGTTCCTGGGCGGCAACGCATATCTGTTTGTCAAGATTACCATTGCCGGAGAGGAAATTGAATTGCAACTTGATACAGGCAGTGGAAACGGATTGGCCATCAAAGAAGAACACTGGGAGCGGATGCGTCAGAAAATCCAGACTTCGGCGAGCGCCGCCGAGCCGAACATAAAACTTAAGCAAGGCAGAGAGCTATATCCGTATATCGGCTCGCTGGAGTGCAAAAAGACTATTATCCCGAAACTTGAAGTCGGGGACAGAACGATTAAAAATGCGAAAGTCTCAATCTTTCCTGAAGACAGCCCGCTTTTGGAAAACTGCGAGGGATTGATTGGAATGCAGTATTTTCGAGATACCGTAATGGTTCTTGACTTTGAGCGAAATCTAATGTGGTTGAAGCACCCTCAAAGTTAGTAGTAATTACTCACTACAGGTTTTTCAAATGCCATCAACTCTTCTACCAAAAAAAAAACGCCGGATGCTTTTACATCCGGCGTTAATCTCTCAATTAAGTTTTAACGTTGCTTTATAGAAAACTCGGTCTTTCTACACGACTGAGCTTTTTAAACCTCAAAAAACTCCCGCCTAATCCGAAGGGCTACGGGCACTTTCACTACCGCCTCCGCTGCCACCACCGGCTCCGGCGGCAACCGCAGCGCTTCCGCCTCCGATGAGACCGGCAGTCGTCGGGCTAACTCCCATAATCAGAGGCCCAGCCGCAATCTTCATTGCCCCAATACCTGTAACATTAGCTGCCAAGGCACTACTTACTGTTCCTGTTCCCAACGTGCCAACCGAAGCCAATATGCCACGGCTTTGCATGGCAACCGTGCGGGCTGTAGGTATGCAGACCGTCGCTACCGGATTTGTAGCACCTTCACAGGCAGTTGCACCACATATATGTGCCACCTGGCCGGCTGCCAAACCTTCATACTGCGCCCACTGAGGCAATGGAGTCTCTTTTTTAACCTTAAGACCTTTCTTTTCCAGCCCCACCTTTTGCACAAGTTTCTCAAATTTCTTGCCCAGACCACTTAGATTCACCGATGCTCCCGTCGAATCGGTCATATACGTTCCGACCTCATGACGCAGCTGTTCTTTGGAACCATTAATATTCGTGGTTGCCTCGAAGACAGATATGCTCAGATAAATATTCTCGATTTCCGAGTCAAAAAGATAAACAGCGCCTATTTTGGATTTAACATCTCCAGCATAACCTTGTGCTCCGGATGCCTTAAAAACAAAGGGTTCCGATAAAGCCCTTATCGCTACCACTTCACCGAAAGCCCCCGTGTTCAGTTGTATGGCTGTCAAAGTGAGTTTCAGTTCCCCGGTAAACAAATGCTCGAGGAACGGCATACTAAAGGATTGCTTCCATGTCTTTCCAATATTGTCTTTTGTTACTTTCTTGAGTGAATTGATGCAGTGATTGTTTATCTTTTCAAGAAATACCAAATCCTTACCGCCCTCTGACATACGTCCGGTCTTTCCATCGACAATGAATGAAAGTTCTCCGGAAGACGACTGCTGCTCGGCATCAAGATTGTCCCTGAGCAAGTTAAAATCGTTTGAGGAAATAAAATACCGAACTTTATTGTCTGATAACAACTGTTTCTTTACCGTTAATAGTGTCTCAACCTGATTCCTAAACTGTCCTTGCCCGGAATATTCCACAGAGGACAGCATCTTGTAGTGCTGCACGCTTTCGTCTTGCGTTGCCCAGCAAGCCCTACCAAACAATAATAACAATAACCCTAACACCAGCATCAAACAACATTTCCATCTGCTCAAAAAGAATTTAGAACCGCTCATTTTTACTTCCTTTCAAATTTATCAAATATTTTTCAAAACCAATGTCTTTCTAAAACATTACAACTTGATAACGCAGGTTCACAAAAGCCACTTTATACATCCGCTTTATTTTTCATTATTTGGAATTTGTCGGGTTTTTTAACGCTGTGGGTTGTTAAAAACCACGACTTTCTCAGAAAAACACTTTTTATCGGAAAAATTGTTGTCGTCTAAATATCCGGTATAACAAAGCCCCCATTTTTAATGATATTTGCTATATTAACTTAACTTTGACTATATCGACAATATGAACAATATTGATTTCTTTTTTCTAAATTTTTTTGAACCGGCTACTGTCTTTCTCAACCGCAGTTTTTAGAAAGCAATCCTGAACATGTCGCATGGACTCTTAAATATCACTATTTTTATCGGTCGGACATCAAAAAGATAAAGAAGTCTATAATTGATATGATAATTCGATTATGTTTTCAAACGACGATGTAGTTTTCAACTGCTCGATAAGCAAAACCGAACCTGAAGCTGCAATGAAAAACCACCTAAAAAAGAGAGTTGTTTAAATGTGTAACCAGTTAATTACTCACTACTAAACAATCACCACTTACTTTAATTTCATCGGCAGGCCCTTAACACGAGCTTGGGCTATGAACGAAGTCAGCTCTTCCAGCAAAATTTGTATCTGCTGAGTATTTTCGAGCAGATTCTCATAGAAACGCCCATCATTTATAAGCATGCCAGCGCTGCCATCACCGCTGTTTACTTTCTCTAAAATTAACCGCAACTGCGCTGTCGCCTTACTTAACTCTTCGCTTGTACCTAAAATAGCAGTAAAAGTATCGGTTCCGGAAGCAGCAAATTGGCGGAATTCCTCTATTGTCTTTGTGGCCTGCTTTGACGCTTCAGCCAGATTAGCTAAAGTCTCCTTAAGATTCTCTCTATTATTTGGGTCACCAACGATACCATTGGTGTTGCTTATAAGACTTTTCAAGCCATCAACCAGCTCATCCAGTTTTTTTTGGCTTTCAGCCGGGAAAAACTCACTAATTACACCGGTCGAGCCCTGTAGCCACATATCCCCGACCAGAAATTTCGTTTCCGGCCGATTTGGGTCAAGCGGCTGGGCCGGCAACCTGGCTGGGTCAACTGTAAGCTCGATATAACTGCTGCCCAAACCACGTGTCATTAGCTTCGCACTAACATTGGAAGGAATATCAACGTATCTTTTTTTTATGCTGAGAACAACCACTGTTTGATGGTACTGCTGTGCGGTATTCAAATCACGCCGAACCTCAGGAGCCATAACCTTTGTAACTCTGCCGATTTGATAGCCACAAAATCGCACAGGAGTATCCCTTTGCACCCCCGGGGCCGTCTGAAACTGAACGAACACCTGAAACGAACGATGCTTGGTGACAAACCACGGCAAATCACCGAATTTATATATCAGCCCTGCCAGTGCGCACATAGCCCCTACCACAAATACACCCACGATAATATTACGCCTTCTTTGGATGGTTTCATAGTCACTCACTATTTGCCTCCTTTCAAATCGGTCCCTCGCTGGAGAAACAACTCCCTTATGGCACGCAAAGGATAGCCGCTGTCATTAAGTTTTTTTATCAGTTTAATCCGCTCGATGCCCTTTTCGTCAAACAGCCGCCTGCCTGTCGGGGTAACTTCTGTGGGCTCAAGCAAACCAACCATAATGTAGTATTGCAGAGATTGCCGGGAAATGCCAGCTTTTTTTGCTGTAACACCAATTGGCATTAATTTGCTTTTCTTACTCAAAGCTTATCCTGAAAAATCGAATATTGATTTTCTTACTGATTATTGACCCGCTTTTGGGCACCGGTTACCAGAGCCAAAAACGATGTCCTTACCTGTTCAAATGTCGGCAATTTTACGGTCTTTCCAGTAGTTGCTGTTTCATTTATTCTTTTCGACCATTGAGGTGAAATCATAAGTAAATAATCAAGTCCAGCCGGAAGTCGGTCCTGGCTTTGTCGAAAGGCCTCCCGCAACAGCCGCTTCAAACGATTACGGACGACCGCACCGCCGCAAGACTTGCCAACAGATACACCCAATCGCGCATACCCGCAATCGTTTTCTGACATATAAAGTGTAAGCAAACTATCACTGACACGCAAATTCCGAGCCAGGATGGTCTTGAATTGCTTGTTATTAACAAGCCGTTTCTTTTTTGGAAAAGAAAGCTGCTTCAAGACTTCACCATAAATTATCAAGCTACTGTGGGCACTCACTTATTGCGCTAATCTGTTGCAATAGCTACTCCATCTGCCGTCTTACGTCTGTGCAAAACCTCAGCGCTTATCTTGCGAAGCACCTTGTGATAGTCCAAAACACCTACAAGCTTATCATTGTCATCACCGGCCACTACGGGCATATTCTCAAGGTCATAGTGTCTCATATACTCTATCGCCTCATCAAGGGGCTTTTGAGGAGTTATTTTATCCCTAACCGGCTCGGCAACATCACAGGCCAGCAGCCAACCGGCAAAATCCCTGTTAGCGAACATCTCCTTGATGTCGGGGATTGTAATTATACCTGTGAGTCTGGATTGACTATCAATCACCGGATAATATACACTATCAGTCGTGCTGAACACCTCAAGAATCTGCTGCAACGGCAAATCCTGAGGAATACTCGTCGGCTCAGCATCCAAAACATCAGCAACTTTATACGTCTTTATCAGGTCCTCTTCTGTAACATTCATACCGACTTCGCCTGCTTTTTTAACACCTACTTTAACTAACATCGGCCCAAGTATTTCCATCAAAAATATAGATGTCATAACCACCATAATAAGTATATGGCCAAGGTCAGCAGCAAACTGATGACTGGCTAAAATGGCAAGGCCGATAGCCACACCGGCCTGGGGCAGAAGACAGATTCCGAGGTATTTACGAACAACAGCCGGCGCCCCCGAATGCCTGGCACCAAACCAGGAACCTGCCATCTTGCCTGCAGCCCTAAAAAGAGTATATACTAATATCATAATAACCATCCACAAACCTAATTTGCCGAACTGCATGTGCGCCCCGGCCAGCACAAAAAATGAAATGTAAATAGGCGGAGAAAATTTCTCGACAAGCTTAAACATACCCCGGCTCTGACGAGGCATCAGGTTTGCTATCGTAATACCCAGCACCATAGCGGGCAAAATCGGGTCAATTTCCGGTATCATCGAGACGCCGACAACAAGTAAAAGTGACGCCAGTGCAAATTCTAAAATCTTATCCTCGGCTCTGACAAACTTTAGTAAAAAATACAATAATACCCCCGCCAGAAAACCTAATAATATAGCGCCGACAATCTCCCCAAAAAGCACCCCCATAGCGGTGAAAACTGAACCGTGACCTGTTCCCATAAGTGCTTTTGCCCCTGTCGCAGCTCCTCGATAAAGCAATAGTGCCAAGGCATCATCCAGCGCAACAATAGCAAGTATCGCAGCAGTGAGAGGCCCTCTGGTCTTATATTCCCATAAGACATTTACCGTGGCTGCCGGTGCTGTAGCCGAGGCAATAGCACCGAAAACAAGACCCATTGCAATTGACAAGAACACATCGCCCAATATTAGCCACGCTATTATCGAAGTGCCAACCGCAACTAACAAAAAAGCCCCTATGCCCTGCGAAAAAAGAATAAAGAAAAATTGTTTGCCATACTTTTTAAATACATCAGCACGAAGCTCCGCCCCTATCATAAAACCAATGATTCCCAGCGCTAACATGGTAAATGGTTTGAGAGACTCGATGGTTTTCGGTGTTATTAAATGAAGGACATCGCCTAAAAGTATTCCAATAACAATACAACCAACAACTTGAGGAATGCGGAATTTCTGAAAAAGACGTGCACCAAATGCCCCGAATAAGATTACCAGCCCGAACAACAAGGCCAAATTCAAATGGCCAATAACCTCACTGCTCGCAATAACAAACGGATAAATCACAGTGGTTCCTTTTTCGAAATCTTACACAAATTATGTGCATCAGCCACTTGATGCACTATCGGCCTTTTTCTGCCTCGACAACACCTCTGCAGAAAGCTGCCGGCGAACCGCTCGACAGTCCAGAACTCCAACAAACCGGGTATCTTCACTGGAGGCCACTAGCGGCAGATGCTCTAAATCAAGCCGGCCTGCCTGCTCAAACGCCTCGGATAATGCCATATCCGGCTTCATCTTAGCAATAATCGGCTCCATAATATCAAGTGCTACCAGCCAATCGTTCAACTCCTGTGTCGTAAAAGTATTTCTGATGCCGCTCAGTGTAATAGCACCAATCAGCTTTTTATCACTATCAACAACAGGATAATAAAAATTATCAGTATCGCTGACCACCTTGATTACCTCGCTCAGGGATGTGCCTGCAGAAATGACCGGCACATTCGTGTCCATCACATCAGCAACTTTATAAGTTTTAATCAGGTCATCTTCTGTGATATTAAGTCCGGCCTCTCCGGCCTTTTTGATGCCCACTTTTACAAATAGAGGGCCAATAAGCTGTAGTATAAATATACCTATTATTATTACCGACAACATCGTATCTCTAATTTGTCCTTCGAATCGGCTGCTTGCCATAATCAACAACGCAATTGCGATAGTGCCCTGTTGATACAAACAAAATCCAAGATATTTCCTGATTGCCGGTACAGCTTTAGAGTAAATAGAACCCCAGAACGACCCTGCAGTTTTTCCAACAGTGCTTCCAATAACGTAAGCAGCGGCTAATAACCAAATTTGACCGGACAAACTAATCCTTAGTCTGGCGCCAATTAAAACAAAAAACAGAACATAAATCGGAGGTGAAAATTTACGAACAAGCTCGAAGCTCTTGAGGCTTCGTCTGGGCGAAAAGTTTATCAAAGTAACTCCACAAGCCATAGACGACAGAATCACATCCAGCCCCGTAGCTATCGCCAAACCGATAACCAACACTATAGTGCTAATTGTAAAAATTAGAGTTTTTTCATCGTCGTCAATCAACCGTGTAATCCATCGCAATATCACCCCTGCCGTCACACCCAGCCCTAAAGAGCCAACCACCTCCCAAAGCGAATGAAAAATCATCGACAAAATACCAATTTCCCTATGACCGGTAAGAAAATTCGCTAAGCTGACACCAGCAATGTATAGCACAAGAGCAAGAGCATCGTCCAAAGCAACAATTGCTGTCAGCATCGTTGTAAGTGGACCACGGGCTTTATACTCCCACAATACATTTACCGTCGAAGCAGGGTCTGTCGCTGAACAGATAGCACCAAATACCACTGCCACCGCCAACGATGTTTGCCAATCATAATGTGTCAAATAATGAAGTGCTATGAAACTAACAACCACAACCAATAAAAATGCTACTCCTCCCTCAAATAGTAAAATTGCAAAAACCTGTTTGCCGAATTTTACAAAGATATCACGCTTAAGCTCACCGCCAATTAAAAAACCAATAATACCCAGAGCAAACAGATTAAACAATTCAAGATTCTGGACCGTTTGTTGGGAAATTATCTTTAATACCGGCCCGAGGACTATACCAATGGTGACATAACCTATTATCCGTGGAATATGAAACCTCTGAAAGATACCCGCACCTACTGTGCCAAAAAATATGGCCAGACCCATCAGCAAAATAATATTGAGATGCTCAACACCCTGAGCCAATATGTTAACCGAAAACTCACTCACTGCCATTCTTTATAAGAAAACAAAAAAACTCAAAACAATCACTTATCACAATTATCTAAAAGCCTATGTTAATCTCAGAATCTGTTTTGTCAAACGATAAAAGAACGGCCAGGAAAATGCGGTTGAAACACAGAGAACAAAAATTAAAAATCAGAAATCTATACAAGGACTGTAGTTATAACGGTGTCTTATTTTTTATTGATTGTGATGCCAGGCCAATCATCGGTACGGAATGGTGAAGCCGGCAAGCCTTCCTTGTTATACAGATTACATACTGGATTGTCTGCCCAGGCATAACGAACAGCAACCGGTTGGCAAACTTTGTCACTGCTAACTACAATAGTATCACCATCTACCTTCGCCTCGGCCCAAACGAACTTGCGGTCTGCAGCGGCTGTGGCAAAACCTTTCAATGGCTCACCGCCACCGGCAACAAGACCGCTGCCAATATGGTCAAAATACAGAATTATCTTATTACCCTCGACACCCATTGATTTATAAACCGGGCCGCTATATACTAGTTTTTCCCCATAGCTTTTGGCCAAGGCCCATAAAGCTAACCGCCTGCCAACATCCTGTTTATTCTTCGGGTGAATATCGTTAGCTTCTCCGATATCTATGGTCACCGCCATTGCCGTATTTGGCAAAGCCAATGTCATCAGCTGTGCCTCGCGCAGCTCCGCCCAGTCACTTTCAGATGGTTCTGGTTTGACAGCTTTGAAATTAGCCAGCTGCACGAACAGGAAAGGAAAATCACCCTGCCTCCAATCGTTGCGCCAGTTTTTAATCAATGCAGGAAATAGCTTTTGATACTGATACGCCCGCTCAGCATTCGACTCGCCCTGATACCATATCGCTCCGCAAATCCCATACGGAATAAGTGGTGCAATCATACCATTATACAAACCTGATGGCGATAACCGATTTCCGGGCTTTGTCGGTGAACGCGGTTTCTCGGGCGGTTTTTTCCCCTCTCTTTCGACCTTTTCAACTGCGTCCTTCCACTGTTCCAACTTCTGCTGATATTCTGCCCTTGCTTGTGGATACTCCTCAACCAGCTTCTCATACCGCTCTAAAATGGGCTCAAGCACCGGTTCCGCTTGAAGCACCTCTCGTCTTGTCCACGCCTCAGCCGGTGTTCCACTCCACGATGTGTGAATTAAGCCGATAGGCACTTTAAGCTCTTTGTGAAGCTCTCTGCCAAAACAATAGGCAACAGCCGAAAAATCGCCAATCGTCTCCGGACTGCACAACTGCCAATTGCCCACACAATCCGACTGCGGCTGCTCTTCTGATACCTGCTTGACAGTGAACAATCGAATGTTCGGATAATCAGCCGCTGCTATCTCCCGTTCGAAATCAAAAACTCCGGTCTTCCATCTTTCCCTTGCACCGACAGGAAATTCCATATTTGACTGGCCCGAACAAAGCCAGACCTCACCAACTAAAATATTCTTAATTTTGACAACATTGTTTTTACCTCTGACGGTCATCTTATAAGGCCCGCCTGTCCTGGGTGGGCTTATCTCCAACATCCACTTACCATCTTTGTCCGCCTTAGCCACCGCCTTTTTCTTACTCCAACTGAAGCTGACTTTAATCTGCTCACCCGGCTCAGCCCAGCCCCAAATAGGCACTTCTCTGCACTGCTGCAAAACCATATTATCACTTATTACAGCCGGCAGCTTCACATCAGCCAAAGCCGCATCTACCCACACCATTACATGGGCAAATGAAACGACCAAAACGACCGATACATAAAAACTGATTCTTCTACAGCTCACGTATTAGCACCTCAAATTTACAACAATTAAGTAAAACATAATTTCCAATATTCGCACGCCACTTTCAACCAGAACCAGGATTTTAGCATATCTGCAGTTGCAGGTCAAAAAAGATGTCCTCCATGTTTGCCGTTCAAAACCACAATTTACAAACTTTTGTCTTGGTCTGTGGAATAAATAATATATACTGTTGAACTGCAATTTTTAGGAGAAAGATAAGATACCCAGGCAAGACAAAAAAACGGTCATCCGGCGAGTATCTTTTGTTCTCATAATGATACTCGCTGCAATAATAACTTGGCCGGGGTGTAAAAAGGAACCTGTCGAAAAGATTCAGCCGGAGCAATATCCCGACAAATCCTCACAATCTCAACCATCTACTGAAAAAACCGATAAACCATCCACCGATACTACTATCTCAAAAATGACTCTAAAAGACGTCCTCAGGTCGGCAAAGACTTGGGGTCCTGCTTACAAACCCTGGTCTGGCAAACATGCACTGGACTTCACTTTACCCGATATCAACGGCAAACAGCATAAATTAAGTGATTATCGCGGTAAAAACGTGATGATTATCTTATGAGCAACCTGGTGCCCGCCCTGCAGAATTGAGATACCACACCTGATAGAATTACGCGAAACCATCAGCGAAGACAATCTCATAATGCTTGCCATAACAAACGAGAGACCGGAATTGATAGTAAAATTCGTAACCAAGCAAAAAATGAACTATACGGTCCTTCTCGAAAAAGGCGACATGCCGGAACCATTCGGCTTTATGAGGGCTTATAGGACCAGTGGCGTGCCCTGCAGCTTCTTTATAGACCCCTCGGGCAGGATAAAACTCGCTACTGCCGGTCTGGTTCCATTAAACGAAATCAAAGCAATACTATATGCAGAACCAGAGTATTAACGGGAAAAAATGCCGTTTTCTCCAAAATCTTAAAAATCGCTGGACAAAACCAAACAAACAGGTTAATATATTGTTATTAATAATCGATAACTTTGTTTGTTCAAAATAGAGGTAACCACGTATGGCACATAAAAAAGGACAGGGCTCTTCAAGAAACGGCAGAGACAGCAATGCTCAATTTAGAGGCATAAAGCTGTTTGCCGGCCAGAACGCTACTGCCGGCTCAATCATTGTCCGCCAGTGCGGGACAAAATTCTTCCCCGGCAGCAACGTCGGTATGGGCAGAGACTATACGCTATTTGCCACCGCAGATGGAATGGTCCGCTACCAGGGCAGAAAAGTCCACATAGTCTGACAAACATAAAAATAAATTATGCGAGAGAAAAGGATGGTTTTTTACCATCCTTTTTTTATATAAATGCAATACTATATACGGTATACAAACGACGAGCGATTCATCCTTCACAGTAGCACCTGATTCATTAGGGCTGCTATAGAGAATGGACGAGAAACGAGATATGTTTATTGATGAGGCACAAATCTGGGTCAAGGCAGGAGACGGCGGCAATGGCTGCGTCAGCTTCCGCAGGGAAAAGTTCGTTCCCAAAGGTGGTCCCGACGGTGGCAACGGCGGAAAAGGAGGAAACGTCTATTTTCAGGCGATGGAAAACCTCGATACCCTGATGGACTTCGCCGGCAAGCACCACTGGCAGGCGAAAAATGGTCAGCCCGGCTCTTCAAACAACAAATATGGAGCTAACGGCCAGGACCTTGTAATCAGCGTTCCACCGGGCACCCTTATCTATGATGTCGACCTGAACCTGCTTCTAAAAGACCTCAACGAAATCGGGCTGAAGGTATGCGTCTGCCGTGGCGGAAAAGGCGGAAGAGGCAATAAGGCCTTCGCAACTGCGACCAATCAAACTCCAAGAAACACCGAACCCGGTAAAGCAGGTCAGGAAAGAAACATCCGGCTCGAATTAAAGCTCATCGCCGATGTCGGCTTAGTTGGTATGCCGAACGCCGGCAAAAGCACCCTGATTTCCCGCACCTCAGGTGCAAGGCCGAAAATCGCTGATTACCCATTCACTACCCTCGAGCCGGTGCTCGGCATCGTAGAACTAAGCGACTTTCGCCGCTTTGTTATAGCCGATATACCAGGTCTAATTGAGGGTTCCCACAAAGGCGCAGGGCTTGGCATTGAGTTTCTTCGCCATATAGAAAGGACCCGCATTATCGTGCACCTTCTTGATATAATGCCTGTGAACGGTTCCGACCCTGCTGAGAATTACAAAGCTATCCGCCAAGAGCTGAAGCTGTATAGTAAAGCACTGGCTCAAAAACCAGAAGTTATCGTAGCCAATAAAATAGACCTTAACCCTGATGGCAAAAAAGTTAGGGATTTGAAGAAAAAATTAAGGAAGATGGTTTATCCAATATCAGCAGTAACTGGCAAAGGAATAAAAGAGCTACGTGAACTGCTCTGGCAAAAGGTCAAAGAAGCTAAAGACCGAAGATAACCATTATCCCAGTGGATTTCCATCTTGACGGCCTGCAGTAATTTCAGGTATAGTGCTATGGGCAATAGACTGTAGAATCGCTGTCGAATAAATGTTAGCCAGCCCACTGCAAGTGAAGAAAATACGGAGTTTAAGATGGTAATAACTGAAGTAGTGCAGAAGTGTCAAATCGCTCTTGAAAGTCATTATGGCTCACAATTCAAGGGCCTAGTTTTGTACGGATCTGCGGCTCGTGACCAAGCCAGCCCAGCTAGCGACATCGACCTGCTCGTTTTGCTAGGTAAGCCTTTTGACTACTTCCAAGAACTGCGTCGAATTATAGACCTGCTTTATCCGATTCAACTCGACACAGACCAACTCATTTCGGCTAAGCCTGCTCCTCTCGACGAGTTTGAAAATGGCAGCATTGGCCTTTACCGAAACGCCAGGCGAGAAGGGATATTGTTGTGATGTCGGGATATGAGCGAGAGATAACTGCCAATCTTGAGCGAGCGGAGCAATCTATTCAAGCAGCCAAGGAAATGGCAGCCAGCGGCTTCTATGACTTTGTGGCTTCGCGTGCGTATTATGCAGCGTTTTATGCTGCAACCGCTGCACTGCTGGACGAAGGGCTGGAATTCAGCAAGCATAGCGGCGTCATCGCTTCGGTACATCAACGACTGGTCAAGACCGACAAGTTGGATAAAGAGCAGGGCAAGGAATTGAACTGGCTCTTTGAATTACGCAATGTGGGTGATTATGGAGTTACAATCCACGTGTCGCAACAAGACGCAGAAAGAGCTATCCGAGTTGCAGAGACTTTCCTGAGTGTTATCAAGTCCTTGATTCAGCAAACTTGACGGCCTAACGTAGTTTCAGTATAGCCAGTTCGAAGAGGCTATTGAGTTGCTGTCGAATATGTGTTATGGCTGTTTTTCAAAAGGTAGAATTCAAATGAAGCGAGATGTGTTAATTATCCCATTAGAAGAAGTAAAGAGACATTTTGAAACAAACGAACGACAAGATATCAAAATTGTGGCACCCAGCATTCTAACTGATGAGCTACATAAGATACTGATGAGAAACGGAAAACGTTTAAAGCCGGAAATACAACTGGATGGCAATCGATGGGAACGGTCTTGTAAAACAAAGCCCAATAAGATCTGTGAATCGGCTGACTTCACATTCGAAATCACTGCTGGGGGAAAGGGACCCTTCGCAATTTCGTTTGCAGATGAAAAGGCTGAACAAGACGAGCACTACCATAAGAATCATTCTGAGATTTATTTTTCTGAACATAAAATCAGCGGCTATTACAGAAAAGTTAGTGATAATAATGATAACCACTTTGAGTTGCGTAATGGTGGATTGGTCCTTTTTCAGTCAAACGTTATACATTATATGGAACTAAGTGGCATGACTTTGATACTGGAAATCCCCTCTTTAGAAAAGGACAGATTTGTCGAAAGCAAGTAAGACGCAACCAAGTAACTGAATTTGAATCGTCAACTCACGAATGACTTGTTTGTTGTGGCCGGAACAAGAATGAGAAAGAAGCAAATGCGACAGAGGATGGATAACGAATCATGAAAGAATAATTACGCACGACGCAATACGCACGATAAATTATGAACATAATCGCAGTAGATATAGGCAATACGAATATCAATATTGGGTTTTTCCTCGATGGTGAGGAACAATTCATCAGGTCCTTCTCCGGGCAGGGCCGGGAAGAACTGACAGATTGTCTCAAGACCGCCTGGGGGAAAGTCCCTGTCGCCAAAAGCTCCAAGGAGAAAAAACGCGATGGCGTAGTTGTTATAAGCAGCGTTAAATCCACCTGGACCGAGCTGATTACCAATATTGTAAAAGATGCTCTCGGCGAAAGAGTTTACATCATCGGCAAAGACATACCACTGCCAATGCCCTGCTGGGTCGATGAGCCGGATAAGGTCGGCACCGATAGAGTCGTCGCAGCAGCAGCGGCTTATGACGTAGTCGAAGATGCGGTAGTCATTGCCGATTTCGGCACCGCTGTCACCATCGACCTGGTTGACAAAAATGGTATTTTCCAGGGTGGCATTATCTGCCCGGGTTTTGAAATTAGTGCACAGGCCCTAAAAGAAAATACCGCCCAACTACCGAATATCAAAGTCACCAGACCCAGCGCACCCTACGGCAAAAATACTGCCGATGCCATAAATTGCGGCCTGTATTATTCCATCATCGGCGCTCTCGAAGAAGTCATCAGACGCTATGCTGAGCAAATCGGCAGATGGCCGCAAACAGTAATAACCGGCTCCGGCGCTTCAACTATAAAGGACGACTGCGAGTTCATAGATAACTACGTGCCTAATCTCGTCGTAAAAGGCATTGTTCTTGCATATCAAAAATATATCGAGCAAAAATCGCGGTAGGGGTTCATACTCACGTGCCTGCTAAATTACCTACGAGTATATTTGCTGCGGTAATGACCGGCAAAGGAACCGGAGCAATATCAACAATCCAGGTCTTCGGCGATTCGGCCCAGACAATAATCAAAAAGATATTCAAACCGATTACAGCAAAACAGCCAACTTTTAAAGCCGGCAAAATCCTGCTCGGAACAATCAATGACGGCACCGAGACAATCGACCATGTCACGATTGGTTGCGAAGGACCTGACAATTTCGTGATAAACTGTCACGGAAATCCGCTCATCGTTGAGATGATAATGCAGCTACTTGCTAAAAAAGGTGCAAAACTCCTGACCGCTGAACAGCTTATGACCAAAATACTATCGGCACAAAAACAACTCGATACAATTACTGTCGAAGCCAAATTGGCTCAGCCAAAAGCAAAAACCATCCAGGGCACAAAAATAATCGCAAATCAAATCTATGCCGGCCTGAGCAAAAAAATAGAACAATGGCAGAAAGACATAAACAAATTATCTCTTAGTGAAATTTCAGCCGAGGCAAATGAGATACTGACAAACAGTCAGACTGCAAAACTGATTATATTTGGCTGCAAAGCTGCAATAATAGGTCCGCCAAATACAGGCAAAAGCACACTGCTTAATTACCTGGCCGGCCGACAAAAGGCAATCGTAACCGACATCAAAGGCACTACTCGCGACTGGGTCAGCGCACAATGCCGGATAGAACCGCTATACGTGGAGCTATTTGACACTGCCGGCTTGGATGAACCCCGCCCCTCCGAGGGGCTGGGTGAAAAGCTCGCTGGAAGTCCTGATGATATTATCGAAAAAGAATCTCAGAAAAGAAGCGTCGAGATTATACAAAAGGCGGACATTGCCTTGCTCGTTCTGGATAACAGCCAAGCTATAGAGCAGCTTGACGAGCACCTGCTTGAAAAAATTAGTAGTAAAGAAGTCCTGATAGTTCTGAATAAATCTGATTTAACCTCAAGGTTCGATACCACTGGCCTGCCTGGAAATCTTACAAACACGGTGCGAATAAGCGCCAAATTTGGTACCGGTATTGAAAATCTATGTGAAAAAATCCGACAAATCTGCGGAGTTAATAACTTCGACCTGAAAACTCCTGTCTGCTTCACCGACCGACAGGAATTCCTCTTTAAACAACTCAAAAAAGCCAAATCCACCCAGCAGGCGGCCTCCATCATAACAGAGTTGTTAAACGGCCGGCTTAGTGTATAATTGGAGCTATGGCTGTAAAAAATGAAAAACTGACGCCCGCGATGAAGCAGTTTCACCAGTTCAAGCAAAAGCACCCCGATTGCATACTGTTTTTTCGTATGGGCGATTTCTATGAGACCTTCTACGAAGACGCCAAGACATGCTCGAAGGTTTGCGGTCTGGCCCTTACAAGCAGAAGTAAAGGCGATAATCCCATACCATTAGCAGGCGTGCCATATCACGCAGTCGAAGGGTATCTTAACAAGATGCTCCAGGCCGGCTACAAGGTAGCAGTATGCGAGCAGGTCGAAGACCCCAAAATTGCAAAGGGCGTCGTCAAACGCGATGTCATACGTATCGTAACCCCCGGCACGCTCACCGACGATATCCTGCTCGACGCCAAAGAGGACAATTTCCTCTGTGCAGTCAATCTCGGCAATAGGGCCAATGCCGCAATTAGCTGGGTCGATATATCAACCGGCCATTTTTTCATCCAGAAACTGCCGGAAGAAAAACTGCTCGATGAGCTGTTGCGATTGTCGCCTGCTGAGTGCCTTCTGCCTGATAGACGCGGTGAACTGTTCGAAGCTGAGACAAGAAAATTCGCAAAAGACATCTCGCAGCTAACCAATGCCGTTATCACCGAACGCCCCGGCTGGTATTTCGACCCATATCAGGCAAGGCAGCGACTACTGAAGCATTTCGGCACCGCCACACTCGAAGGCTTTGGTATCAGCGATGATGACGACGGCCTTATCCCCCCTGCCGGCGCCATCATCGAATACCTCAACGAAACGCAAAAGACCACGCTCGGCCATATACAGAGTCTGAAACAAATAAATCGACAAAAATTTCTGCAAATCGACCCGACCTCGCTTCGCAGTCTTGAAATCCTACGAACTATTCGCACAGAAAGCAAAGCCGGCTCGCTGCTGGACTGCCTCGACGAAACAATAACCGGTATGGGCGGCAGAATGCTCAGAAACTGGCTGTGTATGCCGTTGTGCGACCGCGGTGCCATAGAACTGCGTCAGGACGCCATCGCAGAATTAAAAGAGGCGGACAAAGGATTAACCGACATTCGCAAATTGCTTTCCCCAATAGCCGACACCGAACGAATCGCAGCCCGCATCAGCACCTTCCGCGTAACTCCAAGGGATTTGGTGGCCCTTGCAAATACACTGCGACAGATACCACAGTTACGACAAACCCTGCAGCAATTTTCCGCAGATTTACTCGTTCAGCTTGCCGGCCGATGCGACAGTATGGACGAATTAGCCGATTTGCTCGAATCTGCAATCCGGCCTGACTGCCCTTCGCATCTTCGTGATGGCGGCGTGATTAAAGCCGGCTTTTCCGAAGAGCTCGACCGCCTGCACTCCATTTCCAGAGACGGCCAGAGCTGGCTGCAGAACTACCAGAGGCAAGAGATTGAGCGAACCGGCATCAGTAATCTGAAAATCGGCTACAATCAGGTCTTCGGTTATTACATTGAAGTAACTCACTCATCGGCGGATAAGGTTCCTGCTGACTACGTCCGTAAGCAGACAATTAAAAATGCAGAGCGTTACATTACCGAGCAGCTCAAGGAATATGAAACCCAGGCACTAAGCGCCGAGGAAAAGGCACTCGAATTAGAGCAAAAACTCTTCGAAGATATACGCAGCCAGGCCGGCCAATATATAAGTCGTCTGCAGGTCCTCGCCGACACTATCGCTCAGTGTGACTGTCTTTCCGCCCTTGCATATTTGGCAAAAAGGCGAAACTACATCCGTCCCAAAATGACTGACGGCACCGAGCTTATTATCAATGAGGGTAAACACCCTGTTTTAGCTGAATCGCTTGGGCCGGAATTTGTCCCCAATGATATCAAGCTTGGCAATCCTTCGACGGTGAGCAGTTCGGCCCTGAGCTCACTGCCGAAGGGCTCAGGACTGTCGAACCGCAATACCGGCCTGTCCCGAGCGACCTATGGTGAGCAAAGTCGAACCAAGCCGAGGGGTGACATTCTCGTTGTAACCGGCCCGAATATGAGCGGAAAGAGCACTTATATAAGGCAGGCGGCACTTCTGGTTTTGATGGCACAGACCGGCTCATTTATTCCCGCCAAAGATGCCGAGTTAGGCCTGGTCGATAAAATCTTCACCAGAGTCGGTGCTTCCGATGAGCTGGTGCGGGGCCAATCGACCTTTATGGTCGAGATGACCGAGACCGCCAACATCCTGAATAACGCAACCGACAAATCACTTGTCATTCTTGACGAGGTCGGCCGGGGCACAAGCACCTATGACGGCCTGGCCCTTGCCTGGGCGATTACTGAGCACATCGCGAACAAGCTCAGGTGCAGAACGCTCTTTGCCACGCACTATCACGAACTGACCGAATTAGCAGAATTATTTACGAACGTTAAGAACTGCAACGTCGCCGTGCGTGAATGGATGGACGAAGTGGTCTTTTTGCACAAGATTTTACCCGGCGGAACGGACAAATCTTACGGAATCCACGTTGCAAAACTTGCGGGAGTGCCGAAACCAATCCTCGAACGCTCAAAGGAAATTCTGGAAGAGCTGGAATCAACCTTCGCCAAAGAAGCCACCAATACACATCTATCTCGTCACAAAACAAAAGAACCAGACAAGGACTCTTTATTTGTGCAAAAACATAAATCAGTTTTGGAGAAACTTTCCTCAACGGACATAAATAATCTAACGCCGATTGAAGCAATCAATCTCTTGAATCAGATAAAAAACGAAATCGAAGAAAAGTAAAAAAGAAAGGGGAATATTATGAAACCGTCCCTGAAATTACGACTGATTATTTTGTGTGGTTCTTTGCTGTTACTTTCTTCCTGCTCGCAGGTTGAAATCACCGGCAGAAAACAATTCAATCTCGTTCCCGATTCGCTGATGAATTCAATGAGCTTCCAGTCCTACGGCGAATTTCTCTCGCAGCACAAACTAAGCACCAATTCCCAGCAAACCCAGATGGTCAAGCGTGTAGGCAGCAGGATTCAAGAAGCTGTAGAGCAGTATTGTGCCAAAAACTGCATACCAGACCGATTAAAAGGATATGAATGGGAATTCAATCTCGTTGAAGACCCCAACGTAAACGCCTGGGCTATGCCGGGAGGAAAGACGGTCGTCTATACCGGCCTGTTGCCGGTGGCCAAAACGGAAGCCGGACTGGCGGTGGTAATGGGCCATGAAATCGCGCACGCCTTCGCAAGGCACGGAGCTGAAAGAATGACACAGGGTCTCATTGTGGAGATGGGAGGTATGGCATTATCGAAGGCCCTGGCAAACAGACCTGAGCAAACAAAGGACCTGTTTATGCGTTCTTACGGAATAGGAACGCAGGTCGGGGTCCTGCTTCCTTACAGCAGAAAACACGAAAGCGAAGGCGACCATCTGGGC
>CAYTTK010000025.1:0-24065 GCA_964440735.1 uncultured Pirellulales bacterium | reverse complement strand
AACGTCGTCGGCTCATCAATCGCCAGAACCACCGATGCAGGCATATATCTCCACGCCGGGCCGGAAATCGGCGTCGCCAGCACAAAGGCATTCACCGCACAGGTAACGGTACTTTCAATGCTGGCGATTGAGTTGGGAAGAAGAAAACATATCAGCAGCTCCGAAGCCGAGAAATACATCCATGAGCTTTCTCTGATACCCGATAAGATAGAACAGATACTCCAGCAGTCCGACAAAATAAAAGAAATTTCATCTGCAAATATAAACAAGGAAAATTGGCTCTTCCTCGGACGGGGCTTTAATTATCCTGTCGCCCTTGAAGGTGCTTTGAAATTAAAGGAAATAAGCTACATCCACGCCGAGGGCTTGCCCGCTGCTGAGATGAAGCATGGCCCAATTGCTCTGATTAGTGACGATATGCCTGCTGTTTTCATCGCAACCGCAGGACCGCAATATGAAAAAATAATGGGTAATATTGAGGAGGTCAGAGCACGCGGAGGAAAAATCATCGTCGTTGCCACCGAAGGTGACGAGAACATCAAAAAGCACGCCGACCATCTTATTGCCATCCCTGATGCACCGGAGCTCCTCCAGCCCCTGCTCACCGTCGTGCCGCTACAGCTTCTCGCTTACCACGCCGCCGTCCTGCGCGGCCACGATGTTGACAAACCTCGAAACCTTGCAAAAAGTGTCACAGTCGAATAGTTCATTATCAGGTATTAATTGCCAAAATTACTATGAACTTAAAAATTCGAAATTCAAAATCTGTCCTGAGCGTAGTCGAGGGAGTCGAAGGATTCTACATTCTAAATTCTATCAAGATGGCCTTTACCATCATAGAGCTCCTCGTTATCATATCTATTATAGCTCTCTTGCTTTCGATACTCATGCCAGCGCTTGGAAAGGCAAGGTCGCTGTCAAAGCGCATGGTATGTATGAGCAACCTCAGGCAAATTGATTTGGCTATACGTCTATATATGAACAGTAACAATGATACATATCCAGCCGCAAGTGACCCTGTCTATACAGACCCGGTTACCGGCCAAATAATCTGGTTATGGATGGGGCGCGGCTGGCGAAGTTTCGTCGAACCATATCTGGGTGGAAACATAAATGTTAAAAATCCTTCCGTACTGTTTTGCCCCGAAGACCCTACTCCCGAAGAAGATTTTGAATCTACCAGCTATTCCTATTCGATGGCCTTTTACCACAGTCCCGAACAGATAGCAGACATGAACAGCCCGAGTTATACCTGTGGCGACAACGACCCGTTCACAAAACCAATACCGCAAAGAAGCACGAATGTGGCCACGCCTTACGGAAAGATTCTTATCGGGGAGTGGTACAGCAATCATTTAAGAGTAACTGAAACCGGCTGGTACGATTACGGCGGATGGTGGTGCTGGCAGGGAAGCCGTAACTTTCTCTTTACTGATGGACATGTGAGCTACATCCCAGCAGAAGATATTCGCCCTGCTAATGACAATTACCCTAATCCGAACCTGACAATTGGCGGCATCAAAGGAATCGACTGGCCGCGATTGACACCTTGACCTGTTGCCCATTTCTCTGTCAATCTGCAATACCAAGCACATCAGCCATGGAATATAAACCCGGCTTTTTCTCTACCAGCCACTTTGCCGCTCGTAAGGCCCCCCGGGCGAAGGTCTCTCTGCTATGCGCTGTATGAGTGATTGTTACCGTCTCGCCCAACGTGCTGAAAATCACAGAATGAATACCGGCGATATCTCCGGCACGAACTGCATGGATACCGATACTGCCCTTCTGTCTCAGCGTGCTATCGCCGCTTCTGCCATATGCAATAGCACCGGACCAGTCTCTGTCGGTCGCCGTGCGAATCTTCTCTGCCAGGGTAAGAGCCGTACCGCTTGGTGCATCCTTCTTGAACCGATGGTGCTGCTCTACTATCTCTATATCATAATCCTCACCAAGCATCACTGCGAGCTTGCCGACTAAGGAAAATAATACATTCATCCCTACGCTCATATTAGTTGCATACATAATCGGTACCCTTTTTGAAGCTGCCTCTACTTTTTCTCGCTGCTCTTCGTTCAGACCGGTCGTGCCCAATACCAACGCTACTTTACTCTCGCGGCAATAATCGATTGTCTTCACTGCCGCATCCGGCAGTGAAAAATCGATTGCCACATCAGCATGAGCTGGAAAAGAATAAAAATGAGCCAGCTCTACATTCAGCGGCTCTATTCCTGTAAGAACACTCGCATCTTCTCCAATTTGGGGATGGCCCTCTCTTTCAATTGCACCGATGATATCAAACTGCCCCGATTCTGCTGCTAATGAAAGGATTAGCTTACCCATCCGCCCCGCTGCTCCGATTACTACTAATTTAGGTATCATTTTATACCTCTCAATTTCTTAATCAAACATCTGAAAGACTATAATCATTATAGCATACATTTATAATCTTGAAGATTATTTGTTTGATTATTTTGACTGTCAGAATTAAAATTTCATCAGGTTTTAGTTTGCTAAAGAATCCTTAATTTAGAAACAGGAGGCTCATTATGCCAGAATTCGGTTCACCTTTTTCCGGTCTTGCAAACGATAGAAAGCTCACAAAAGCCGAGCTGACTCGCGCCATAAGGTTTATGGTTGCTGCTGAGTATGAAGCAGTACAGCTTTATATGCAGCTTGCCGAATCAACCGACGAAAAACTCGCCAGGGAGGTCCTGATAGATATAGCTGACGAAGAACGTGTACATGCTGGTGAGTTCCTTCGGCTGCTAAAACAGCTCGCGCCGGACGAGGAAAAATTCTACGATGAAGGAGCAGAAGAGGTACAGGAAATTATTGACAAACTCAAAAAAAGCTAAGCCCTGTACCTTTCAGGCTCCAATATTAATCTCGTTAGATTGCTTTCTCGGTAACCAAAAATTCAAGGCGTACTTACCCTATAATTTTATAGGACGTTGTTTGATTTTATTATAACTTTATCAAGCACTGACATCTTATAGACTCATTTTTTTCATACACGTCCTATAATTGTTATATTCTTACGCTATGAAAAAAGCTTTCGTTTGTTCTTTAAGATACATTACAATCACTAACGAATCTTTTATTGTTATTCCCGTTGTAAATTTGTCCTCTTTTTTTACAAAGCTCCACTTGAAAAACTCATTTTGTAAGTCCGCATCTAATTCTCTTGCATAAATCTTTGACTGGCTAACATATTTTACTTGACATAGATGGGTGAAATTAGGTAGAATAGTAAAAATAGATAAGTCTGATTCGTACATCTAACCGGGAGGGTTGTTGTAATATCAGCAAACAATACTATCGCTATCCAGTTCATTACTCTGTGAGGGTACTTGAACTAAAACAGAAAGGAGAACTTAAAATGAAACGTGTATTAGTTATATTAGCAGTGTTATTTGTTACATTGCTCTTGGCAGGCAACACCCAGGCCGGAACGCTTGATAGAGGTGTTCATATCAGCTCATTTTTCGCTGGGTGGACTAATGGCAATTCCACGATTAGCCAGTTGAAGTACCAGATGGCAATTGATTCATTTCTGGGTTTCAAAAAAAGATACACAACAATAAACTACTACTATGACCACAGGGCCGGTACCTTTAACACATTCGACGTAGATGTCGCTAATTCCGGCGACTCTACCGCTAACGTTGAAATAAATACCTGGAATGATGGGCTTGAATAATTATTTTTCTAATTAGCAATAATTAGGGGGAAAGAGAATGAAAAAAGTAATCAGCAATTTAATGTTGGTCGGTTTAGTGGCACTTCTCATAATTTCGGTAGCTGGCTGCAATCCAAGTGAACCGAAAATCGGCAAACCGGCACTAAGCCTGGTCGAACCGGCTACTCAGGAAGTCTGTATCGACGGAATCCCGGTTCCCGAGTATAAATTCAAGGGCAAAAACGAGAAGAAAGAGGAACAAGAAGTCAATTTCCTCTGGCCCTGGTATGTAGCCATCGGAGGAAGGATAACAAATGAAAGTGGTGTCTTCGAAAGAGCCGCTGCCGGACAAATCGACCAGAGTACCGTCGTTGGCCTGGCAACTCGAAAATACTTCTTATGGAGCGCTCACAGAGCAAATGCTCTTAGAGTCGCCCTGAGAGACCCTTACGACTGGAACGAAATTAGAAAGGTGCTGATTGAGGTCTCTGGAGAAGGAAACATCCTTACAAAACTTACCGCCCTGCCGCAGGATGTCATTGAGCAGCAGGTCTGGAGAAACAATATACCTCCGGAACTTTTTGTAACCGGCTCACTAACTGAGGTAACCGTCGGTGAGAAAAGTTCCGCCGCGGGCATTTCTTTCTTTGGAGCTGGCATATCCGGCAAAGTCGTGCAGACCAGCGTAGCAGGAAGTCTCGAGATAACAGACCCTTACACTGGCGAGCTCGTTGTCTCGGTAATGGGACAAAACAGGATTACCGCGCAGCGGATAGGAGCCGACGCCTTCAGAATCGTCTCCTTTGGCGGAAATGAAGAATACCTGAACATCGAATTCACTACTGCAAGAGAGATGATTAAGCAGCAGGTCCAGGTTGAGCTTGTTGACTTCCTGTTCTACAAGGCATTTAAAAAGCTCAGAGAAGAAAGGTCCGAATATCTCACACAGAGACTCCATTACAGAGCCGGCAGGATTCAGTACCTTGCTGAAGACCTCGCTGAGAAAATCGGGCTGACCGACTTAAGCAATGCAACTCCCGCTGACATAAGCGCTAAGGAGATAAAGGAAGCACAACAACCAGATATTAAGAAAACTGGAGCAGCCGCAGATGAGCAAAAAAGTCCGGTAGCTGATGTTCAGCAAAGCCAGCCAGCAACAGATAAACAAATAAGCGATGTAACAGACCAGCCGCAAAGCGAACATGTGGCTACTGAGCAGCTTAGCAAAAAGCTGGATGCTCAGAATACCCAGGAAAATAATGAATCCGTAGATGAGGTTGCAAGCGAAGCTCTGCCTACGAGCAAAGACGAGCTCGCAACCCAGGAAATATAAAAAACAGCAACATAATGTTGGAGGATAATGGGCCTATGGAGTAACTGGAGATTTCTTGGGGGAAAGATGAAATTTTGTACTTGGGGGGATTATTGATTGTTTTTTGGTAACTTTGAATTTGAAAACCTTGGGGGGAATGAAAGGGCGTTTAAAAATGAGTAAGAAATTTAAAATAGTTTATTTATCAATGGCTTTGGTCCTCGGACTAACAGTAATGGCACGTGCTGATACTACAATGAACACGACCTGGCTTACAGGCCCCGGGGCCCATACTCAATACGATGTCAGTACCGTTGTTAATCCGTCATTTGCACCGGTCGTTGCTGATTTAGATATATGGGGTTCTTCCAGCGGACTGATAAACACAAATACTACGACACAGCCCCATACATACGGCTATCTTGATCCCAGTCCTTTTGAATTGGTCCATGAGCACCTTCAGAGTTGGCAGGTGGACCAGTCTCAGAGTCTAAGCTATCACTTAGACATGACACCTCAGTTCTATGGTACCAATCCAACTCAGGGTTTTGACTTACAAGCTAATGGATGGGGCGAAAATAATATCAACTGCGAGTCAAGAAATGACACTTCGCTCGTGGAATCAGGCACATACCTGCAGATGGACGTACTTCCCACTAATCCTGGGACGGTAAATTCCACCTTCACACAACCCGGTACAAACCAGCATCAGGCATTTGTAGAGCTGAACTTACCGACCAATCCTGAAGATTTTGGCTCTATGACTATGACAAATCCCATTTCGTACTGCCAACAGCTTAAGCACACGGTGTATGGTGATATTTCAGCGACTGGCAGCGGCAGTTACACTGTTAACGCAGCTACATATAATGGTACAAAACCTATGGATTACAAAATACTGGGCACGAAGGATACGATGTCGGTGAGTGCAAAATTCGACAACCTAACGCCGCCTGTTCCTGGTTTCCCTGCAGGTACACCGGCTCAGGTAACGCATACCGGAACCTTCACGACTGGTATCGACTATCACCAGAACTGGAATACACCGCTTACGGGATCTTGGCCTGGTGGACCTTTCTATGGCACATACTTCCCGAGTTCTGGTACTCCGAAGGCAGTCGGATACGAAATCGATTTCTCAGGTAATTTGGCAGAGCACAGTGCGCAACAAGGCCTGACAAACGGATATTGACCGTAACGCAGCTTGGCCATTCAGCCGGAAGGGCCATGTGATAGGATAGTTGGTTTAGTTTGGAAAAAGAGTGAATTACTCTGACAAGCTCACTAGCGCACCTCGATTAAGGAGGCGAGCGTTTGAGATTGTGAGATGTTTTTGGATTCTATGAATTCGAACAGGAGAAGGTTCAAAGTGACCAGGAATATAATTGTAACTATTATTGCCGTTTTAGCATTAATAATGTTCGGTCGTCCAGCGATGGCTACGCCGCCCTCTCCTGACGTTACTGTGTACTTCGACGTTACCAGCCCGGATATCTCCATTATTACTACGCTCACCGACCCTGGTGGCGGTAATCCTTCTATCACCACCGCTGAATGTTCTATGGTCGGCTCAGGCCACACGTCCGGGTCGATTGAAGGTATTATAAACAGCGAGACAGGATGGACCTGGCTGACTGGAACATACTATGGGTCAGAGATTGATTTATCTTCGACCTTCCAGGTCCAGTCATACCGGAACATCGAAGGCACAAGCTCGACCTTTGATACCAGGCAGACCGTCTCGGCAACAAACGTCGGCCCGCTCGAATTTTCACCAACGGACCAACTCATTTATGGCGAAGCTGGTGCCTGTTCTGCTACCGACACCTGGGCCTTGGGATTCTACCAGGAATTCGAAGGAACCGCCCAGTCTCTAAGCGACACTGCTGAGTACCTGTTTGAGCAGCGCGACCCCACAGGAGCCCTCATCGGCACCCCCGTGAACGACCAATTCACTAATACCAGCGCCGGAGGAGACAGCTTTACCGGTGGCTGTGCAGGCGGAAGCTACAATGGTTCTGTCTTCGGCTTGTCGGACACCCCGGGTTTTGGATTTGCCGCAAACAGCTTCCATCTTGAAGTAAAGGAAGGTCCCAGTAGCACTATAAACACGAACGTCACAATGTACAACGACCAGATTGTAGGCGATACCACAACCTGGTTCGAACATCCGGATTACCCGAATCCGTAAATGAATTTTCCTGTCCGCCCAGGCGGATAAGAAACCAGCAAACAACATAATATTCGGCGATAAGGTCACGCCTGCAGATTTATCCTGCATATTAACAAAGGGGGGATTGGACTATACGCATCACGCAATACGCATCACGAAAAAAGGGTGAAAGACGGGATTCGAACCCGCGACCCCCGGATCCACAATCCGGTGCTCTATCCAACTGAGCTACTCTCACCATAAAAACCGCTGAATACCATGATATTGTACCGCCTCCGACACCTTTGTCAATCGCCATACTTAGCGCCTCGTTTGAAATTGGCTTTGTTTGGGTTTGTTTTTTTGTTCGTAGTGAGTAGTGCGTGGTGCGTAGTGCGTTGTTTTAACAGGACTTATGCTTATTTTAGCGTTTTTGAAATTGGGTTTGGGATTTTTGGGCCAAAAACGGGGGGTGCATTTTCATATCCCTTTGATTTATCATAACTTACGTCCACACGATTTTCCATAAAATTGGGTTTGTTTTGCATAAAAAAGGGCTGATTTGTAGAGTGTTCTCGACAATTGTAGAGAAAGCTCGATTCTCGATTCTGGATATTGGATTCTCGATGCTGGATACTGGATGCTCGATGCTGGATACTTGATGCTCGATGCTGGATGCTGGATACTCGATGCTGGATACTGGATACTCGATGAATCCGTCGTCGCTTGTGACCCGTGACCCGTGACTCGTTTTTAGTCGCTGGTCGCCAGTCGCTCGTCGCTTGTATTGGTTCATAGTTCGTGGTTTGTGGTTATTGACCATTTATTAATCCTTATTGTATAAGACTTTATGGCTAAATTTGACTTGGACGGCTTGTCCTGTGACGTGTCCGCATATACATGCGAGACTCTTCGAGCGCTTCTGCGCAGCCCCGAATCCGGGGCCTCCCCCAATTGTCTTTATTATACCAAATTCTGCCCATTTTTCAATAAAAATCTAACTTTTTTTATAATTTTTTTTGCCACGAAAATGCACAAATTATGACAGATTTACTAACTCAAAACTAAGAACTTAGAACTCAAATCTGGCATAGCATTGCCTTCATCCGTAGAACTACGTACTTTTTGACAAGGAAATTCACGGTCTTTTGTGGTTTAGTGCGATGTTATTTTACAATCAACCGATTGGCTCGAATCATAATTTTATAAATTCTGCTAAAAACTTAGGGCGGGCATAAAAGGCTCTGGAGGTTGAGCCATGACCTTGACCTTTGGTTCTTGGTTGGATGTAAACACCCATTTTTCCTGTTAAAGAAAAAAATCCTTTGCTTGGATCAAGCAACGTTTTACGAACTAAATCATAATCTGCTTTTACAGCTTCGTACAACTTACCAGACAGGTTGAACTCTGTTACCGAGTGAATGTATGTTGGTTCGTCAACATTGTTCCCCACAATTCTCGCCACTACCACAGCTTTTCTTAACTTTGCCAGCAAATGACTATCCTCAAATTCTTTCTGCTGCACATTCACGGAGTCAATCATTGTGATAGCCATCGTCTCTTTGAAGGTAAGTTCCCCATTCTTTTTGTATTTAAGAGGTACTGACTTTAATTCCCAGGAACCAAAATTCGGAGATTGAGCTGAGTTTATCGGCAGTTGAAGATGTCGCTCGAAGACATGGCCAGCCCAACCTTTGTTTACTTTGCCTTCGCGATAGATAGTTACTCCATATTCTTTGGCAAGTTCATGGAGTTCTTTGCCGACAAGTTCACGCAATTTCTCTATCGCTTCTTTTCTTTCCATCAGGGTAACAGTACATATTCTTTTTGATTTTTATTTACTTTTACTTCATTCTGTTTATTAGAATCAAAAAGTTTGTTTTGGCTAAGTACGTCTTTTATTCTCGGTACGGCTATTTTGTCAAGGTATTCGCTTTCTGCATCAATACCTACAAATTTTCGATTGTTTCGCAGTGCAGCCACACCGGTAGTCGCACTACCACAGAACGGGTCAAGCACAATATCATTCTCTCGACTGCAAGCTAAAACTATTCTTTCCAGTAATGCTTCAGGTTTTTGTGTGGGGTGCTTCCCGTACTTCTTCTCCCCATTTTTAGGAGTTGATATTGCCCAAACACTTCTCATTTGTTTATCCGGCTTCTTGAGAAAATCTCCGCTCCAATCTCCGCTTTTTACAAATTCATAGTTAAAATAATGCTTGGCCTTTTTGTCTTTTCTCACCCAAAGCAATGTTTCATGGCTGGCTGTGAACATACGGCAGGCCAGATTTGGTGCTGCATTCGGCTTGAACCAGCAAATATCGTTAATCACATGCCAGCCTTGCTTCTGCAATGCAAAACCACATGCATAGATGGAATGATAGGTTCCGGAAATCCACAAAGAACCATTTGGCTTGAGCACTCTACGACACGCCTCAATCCAATTGTAATGGAACTGAAAATCTTCTTCGATGCCTTTACTCTTATCCCATTTACCTTTATTTACGCTTACACGCCGCCCTGCGTGACAAGTAAATCCGCCATTTGAAAGGTTATACGGTGGATCAGCAAATATGAGATCGACGCATTCATCAGGAAGTTTGCCTAATACTGCCAGAACATCTCCATGATATAGTCGTATATTTTTTTGTGAATAATATGTTCGCATTTTATATGCCTCTTATTCCATTCATAAACATATTTCGCCCAGACCAATTCCAATACCTTATATCTTGCTCAATGAAGAGCCATTTTATAACCTTTAATATCATGTCCACTGGAAAGCCTTTCTCGAAAAGAAGTTCAGTCGGTTGTAAAAAAATGTCCGTAGGATCTTTACAAAGAAAAACTGAATCAATCAAGAGCAAAAGTTGTTCATATTTAGCATTGCCTTCTTGTTTTTTCATTTTCAAATCATTCAATATATCATCATGCCTTGGATTGTCTTTGCGATTCATAAAAGTATAATTATTAACATGAATAATGAAATCAAATCCTTTGTTTAGTGGAACAGGCCTTGTCAAATAGATTCTGTTCCCACAAGATAAAGATTCTACATTGTAACGATATTTAGATGTATTTTCTCCCTTCCCAGTTCCGGCTTTTTCCTCGACTAATCTATCCAACAGTAGAGTTCTTAAATCATTCCGGTCATTTTCATGATTGCCTGTAACACTATCTAATTTTATTGTTAATTCAATTTCAGGGTGTAGAGGCATATTCAGTCCGTCTCTTTTTATTCTAATAATTATTATCCAATTTTATATAAACTGACATTTTCTATTAAATACGGTAATAAAGCTTCTTTTTCACCTATTTTCCGTTTTTTTGCCATGTTATTCTTATTTTTTATTCAAACACAATAATCAAAAACACGATTTGTTAGCAAACTCCAAATCTTCTCGCGAATATTTTCCGTATTTCACTCCAAACAATACCTAAAAAGACAATTCCCCGCAAGCCCAAACCTGATGAAATTTCCTCCGCGATTAGGATTCCACAAATGTGTTAATGAGATAATGAGTTAATGGGTAAATGAGTAAAAGAGGCCCACGAATTTATTATTAAGTATCTACTGTTAGTGATTGAGATTCTTCACTTCCTCCTTCGCGGTGGCTTCGTAGGACAAGTCGTTCAGAATGACCCTTCGGCAAGCTCAGGGCCTTAGTAAAAGATTGTTTGACAAAGCCCAATAATGTGTTATAAGTAATACAATACAAAAGATTAGAAAATCTTTAGGCAGTAGAGGAAGACAACTAATCTTTGTGACTTTTGCGTTTGGCACTCTACCGATAGGAGTAACGATGGGAAAAATACTAAAGACTTCGGCTGATGGCAGGAAATGCAAGTTTCCGCACTGCAAGTGTATCTTGAGTATCTATAACCATGAGGCTTACTGTCATGTACATCGGGATCAGGTGTCTCAGGCGCAAAAGCTTAAGATTTTAACTTATCCTGATGCATAAACTGATACTATGTAGGACCTTTTCGCTATCAGAAAGACTAAACTGGCCCCTTTCCACCCTCTATATTATAAACCGCCGCAAGCGAATTCGAATCAGCCTACGGCGGATAAATCCCCTTGGGGCTATTGCGGCTAAACTGTCATTCCGGATATGGATGTTTCAAAGACTAATGTGTCGTCAACGACCCCCTGAATGCTTGTGCTGTATTTTCTGCCCTTTTTGAATTTAGTGATGTGGCCGAGCAAGTATAATCGTTTACCCGGCTCGACAGTAGAACGGAATTTTGCTGACTCTATACTGATAAAGCCGATGAAACCCGGCTCTTCATAAATTTGCTTTACGAAAAAGCTCAGCATTTGCGCCGCCGCCTCGACCATTATTACGCCAGGCATCAACGGCCGACCTGGAATATGACCGCGAATCCAGAATTCGTTCTCCGTTACATCCTTAAAGCCCAGAATGAGATACTTTTTCTTATCAAACCAGAGAATACCATCGAGCTGCTGCATCTCAAACCGCTGGGGATTTATCCTGCCAATAGCTTCTTTGTCGAAGATGGGCTTTGCCGACAGGTCTATTTTCGATAAATCAAACAATAAAGGTGGCGGCATCATTGACCTCGGTGCAGAAAAGTTCTGCGCATTAGGTATGTTAATATCCGAGCGGTCTCGGTAGGCCAGTTAAGCGATCCAGCTGAACCACATGCACACAACATTCAGCGTTTTCACATACCAACGGTGTTTTAGTCGGTCGATCTGATTTCAAGAATGCGGTTGCGAACGGCCTGGGAAGCCTGCTTAATCTTCTGCATTTCCTTTCGAACACGCGTTCCAGCTGCCTTATTCCCGCCTTCGGCTTTGCTGATGTCAGCTTCAATTTCAGCAACCAACACTTTAAGGGCTTCATACTCTTGCATCAAAGTAAACCTCCACTTTGTAGGTTAAAATTGCTGTTTACAGCTTAAAATCGCTCAAAACTTAACTACACGCAACAACTTTGTCAAAGAAAAACGCTTTTTTTTGTAAAAAAACCAATATTTTTTTTCCACAAAGTCACCAAGACACAAGTATTTGGCTGTATTTATTCTTCTAAGTTCTGTATTTAGCGTGACTTATAATTTTTGCAGCGAACTTTCGATTTTTCCTGTTACGAATGAAGTTTTTTGGTCAGCTCTGCGATTCTCTGGCCTCTGCGCTGGCACTGCTGTTGAACTCTTTTGTCAGGTTTACCTATCGAGACTGGTCCGTAGTGGTCGCCCTGCGGGTCGCCCTGAACTATCATACCGGCAATTAGCATCGCCTCAATTATGCCCATAATAGTGGTTTCATTTCCACCACCGATGTTGGCCGCACTTGAAAATGCCGCACCGACCTTTCCATCGAGTTGGCCGTGATGACTTACCGACTCATCAAATAAATCTTTAATCGGTCCAGCCATATGGCCATAATAAGTAGGCGAGCCAATTGCTATCGCATCATAGCCGAACAAGTCTTCTGCTTTTACTTTTTCAATAGATTTACAATCTGTTTTCAATCCCGCTTCATTCATTGACTTGGCGATAATCTCCGCCATTTGTTTTGTATTGCCGCTTCTTGAATAATAAATCACAATTCCCTTTGCCATTTTTGCCCCTTTCTATTTCGCTTGTTATGTTGGGATGATAGTTTATTTGTTCCTTATTCCAAATCTTTTTCTCTTAAAGGAAAAACTCTGCGAGCGGTTCCATCAGACTCTATATCAACTTCAACGACAATTCCAAAAGCATTGCCAAACTCCTTGTTCAAATCCCACCACTTTGTAGAGAGATACCAAGAAGCACCGGAGGTACCCCATTCTCCTAATCCTGCACATACGAAAAAGAAGTGCTTAGGGAATCGCAAATTTGGAATTTTTAGGACAATCGCGTAATCTTTTTTGATAGGTTCTTGGAAACCTATGAATCTCCGGTTAGTTATTTTGTCCCGTATGAAGCTAACGGAACCATCTTGTCCAAATTCTGTAAATATGTTGTTGGGCTCACGAAGTATCATATCGGTTATTTGATTAGATGAAGGGCTACCTAAAGCAATAATTGTTCGGTTTATATCTTTGAATGCGGTTTTGTCATCCATAACTGATATAGCATCTTTCCGATATGAGCTAAGCGCGTTTATGATGTACGAAACTGACCGAATCTCACAGTCACCAACTATGTTACCCCAGGGACCAACAAGGTTAACAACCCGACCGTCAGGATAACTTTTAACATATCGATAAGGGGGAGGATTTGGCTGAGTCAGGCGAGAGTCCATTAATGTACCATAACATATTACGAAATCCTTTCCACAGACCTCTTTTCCCCAAAAACGAGTGAGGAGAAACTTACGATATGATTTTGGTATGCAATGCCAAAAAAGACCGAGTAAAAATATGAGAATGCCAGCAAATAGGTTGATTGACAAATTTATCAGGACCGTTATTAAATCCATCTTTTTACTCATCCAAAATGCCAAATATTATTCTGTCGCATCTAAGTGGCTATTTACAACTGATTATCGATAAATCTGCGGCTGCTTCTTTCCTTTTCACTTAAGATATCCGTTTAATGTTTTGAGATTGCCACGTCCGCCTATGGCGGAATCGCAATGACAGCCGCAATGAGGCAACTTCGCAGGCCTCGCAATGACGAGAATAAAGTAATAAATCATTGCGAGCGCAGCGAAACAATCTCATAACTGGTCGTATAGGTCACGCCATTCTTTGTTAATGCTGTTTATCAATTCTTCTTTTTTTCTTCGTGGCCCAGCTTTGATTTGCTTTTCCCTTTGAATAGCGCTTGTGGAATCCTTAAATGCCTCATAATAAATAAGTTTGACAACGTTATATTTCTTTGTGAATCCCTCTACAAGTTTCTTCTTATGTTCATACACACGTTTTCTAATATCATTCGTCATACCGGTGTAAAGAACGGTATTTGATTTATTGGTCATTATATAAACATAAAATTGCTTTGTTCCCATCGACTTATTTCAGTTATTCAAAACGAGATTGCCACGCCCGCCTACGGCGGGCTTGCAATGACAGACACAATGAGGTTACTCTCCAAACCTTGCAATAACGATTTATTTTGCCTTGTTCTTTAGCAGAATTTTTCCAGTTTTACCTGCGCAGGTAAACAAGCTTTTCCGGCAGAGGGACATTATTTCCGAAGTTATCCTCGCCATAACCGGCCTCTGCCAGCAGTTTAATGTCAGCCAGCACCCGCTTATCGCCGACAAATGTTGCTTTTAACTCGGCCTCGACATCAATTTTCCCTATTGCCAACAGCCGGGCCAACTCATCGGTAACCTGCTGCACTAACGTTCCTTCCATTTGAACCGGCTGGTCCGGCAATTGCAAGGGCTGTTCATACAAAATAAGTTTACTTTGCTCGGCCAACATCAGAACAACATTCCGCACGATAGAGTTGATATCGTTATCGTCTGTCTCCTCCGATGCAGGTTTAATACGTACAACTTCCTCAGCCAGCCATCGCCGTTTCTGGGCGTTTATCTTTTCGTTTGCTCTAAATAGGTCCAGCGCGGAACTGGCATCATAGACATCGCCGCCGAGCCGCATCACAACTTCGCTTCCGTAGTGCAGGACAAGCTTCGAAATAAGCGTGGACGGACGGACGTGAAAACCGCGATACTGAGGTATGGCCACTTCTAACTGGCCCACTTCAGCGTAGCGTTTTAACATCTTCTGGCATAGCCGCACCGCACAGTCGATATATAGCCCGATATGTGTGATAGAATAGTTCATAAGTACCGACAGCAATGCCTGCGACTCCACCAGAAGCACCTGACGGTCCGGCGAATCACAGGACTGCCTGCTCACATGCCGCTCGTAATAGTGAGCAAACAATGTGGCCGTGCTCAGCAAATGAAAAACAACACTTATGTGACCTCTCAGAACGGGCAGGTCTGTATCGAGGTCCTCGGCTTCCGTTCCTGAGACGTATGTATCGTACAATGACTGGAGGTTATGGAATCGAAGCTCAAGACTTCGCAGCTTTTCCTCGCTAACAGAATCCGATGTATAGGAGGTATACTGCTCGGGTTTGGCCTTGCCAGCAGAGCGAACGTCCTTGCTGTCTGCAGCAAGGTTCAAAAAAGCAGTGGCCAGCAAGGTTACCGTTTCCGAGACCTTTTCGACCTTGCGGGTGCCGCAGTCACGCGACAATCGGCCGGGTAGAAGCTCTTCGCTGTATGATTTTTCATCCAGCTTCTCCGATGGGACCGATATGCCAAGTTGGCCGGCACGTAGTATTATTTGCCTTGACACATCCTGGAGCACACCGCCGGTAAACTCAAGCACATCATTCGTGGCCTTAACAAAATCCTGTTCTATCGGCAAAAGCCGGTATTCAGGCAATGCGTGCCGGATGTGGAGGAGCTCGTAACTGACTTCGGAAAAAAGCTTAATCGCCGCTGTCAGCGACCTGAACGAACACCAGCGGTAGTTATTGCGTGCATTGTAGGTGTCAAGAAGCTCCTCAAGCAGCACGGACTGCGAAAAAAAATCGCCAAGAAACGGACGTGTGAGGATTTTATTGCGGGAGGGCGACTTTGCCAGAAAGCTGGCAAGGCCTATCAATGTCTGGGCACGATTTGCTATTAACTGCTGAAAATCTTTGTCATCAACCCTTACCGGGTCCATAGATTTGCTCCTTTTTTTATGAAAAAGGCATTGCCGGTTTGTATCTCACTTTAATTTTCTATTTATTTGTTCTGTGTCCTTTTGCGGCTAATTTAGTCGTTGGTTTTTGACTCTGATTCTTCGGTTACGGGACTTTCCGGATTTTTTAGTGGGGTAATTTCCACGTTAAACCCTCTGGGAATCTCAAACTCAAAGACTTTCTTATCGAGCTTTTTGTTAATCATCGGCTTAAGAAATTTTATTTCGGAAATGTCTTCTTCGGTTGTGACAGCAACCACTTTTATCGGCAAATATAATTCCTTATCAATCCAAAAATCGATAGAGGTATAATCATCTTTATATGCTGAATCAGGCACTACTTTCAAATGGAGCTGAAAAAACGGGGAAGGTTCGGACTGTGTCTGCACAACTAATTGTACCTCGAATTGTTTTTTCAGGTCTTCTATTTTAGTAAAACCGATTATCGGCAGATTTTCACCGACCAAATCAAAGGCGTCCATCGGCTTGTTTGGCTCTGCGTATTGATAACGTTTTGCAGTCTTGACTTTGTAATCGATATTTGTAAGCCAGACGCCATCGAAGATAAAGTGCTCGATGTATTTCTGCTGTTTTTCATCATCTTGCTTGAGCGTTTGGAAATTTATTCTTAGCAAAGACTGCCTGTCAGACTTTGTGTAATACAGAACACCTTCTCTGATGCTTTGCGACTCCAGCAACGGCTGGCTGAATTTGTATTCAAGCTTTGCCTGGTATGATTGAAGCTCCCTCGTTTTTCTGCTTAGCTGCTCAAGGATTGTATCAACACAATTTGCATCTGTTTCCATAATCCGGCGGCTAACCTGGCCTTTTGGAGTGCAACCGGCCCAACAGGTACCAGCTATGAGTAAAAGGATAACAAAAGCTCGAATCGTTATCTTCCTATCCATTATCTTCTCTGGTTTTTCGTCATTTAAGCGTTTTTTTATCTTTGATAATTTGAATTATTTGGTCGATTTTTTCTATACAAAAATCCGCGTTCCCGGCAAATTCAACAGATTGTTTGTGATTTGTCAGAAGAACTGCAAGGGCACCTGCGGCTTTTGCGCAAAGCAAATCGAAGAGATAATCACCTACCAGCAGCGTTTCGTGCGGCTCGACGCCAAACTGCCGACATAACTTCAGCACACCAAAAGCATCCGGCTTAACCGGGCCATCTTCTCTATCGATAACAGCATCGAATTTTAAACCATGTTTGTCGGCGATGGCAAAGGCATTGTTACGCTTGTTCCGTGTCAGTATCCCGATGTAAATACCATCTTTACGAAGTGAATCAAGGGTCTCTTTTGCGCCGGCATTAAGCTTCGATTCAATCACGGCGCGTTGCTCGTGAGAATGGAGAATCTGCTCAGCGATTTTGCGCTTCTGTGGCGGCATTTTCTGCATCGACTCCAGGATCGGGCCGGAATTCTTCTCCAGTCCCATTTCTTCGCGAATGGCGTCGAAGTCAAAGTAGGGCTGAGTAATAGTGCCGTCCAGATCAAATATTACAGCTTTAATCGACATAAGATTCGTATATAGTATTGCGTAATTCCTTATGTTATTGTCGTATAAGCGGGAATTTATTATGCCTTTCTAATTTTGCTCTTTTGGATTCCTGCTTTTGCAGGAATGACAAAAACAATCTGTCAATGTTGTTGGTTATCTTTGATTTCCTATTTTGCTTTTTTACGGAGCAATTCAACAAAGTATCGTCCGGCCTGACCCATAATTTTGCCTTTGCGAATTATTATACCCGTAGGCCTGGCAAAATTTTCATTTGAAAATGGAATTGCTTTCAGTGTTCCGCTGCTGATTTCCTGAAGTAGCGCGGTCTGCGGTAAAATGCTAATCCCTGAGTTTATCTCCACCGCACGTTTGACGGTTTCGATGTTATCGAATTCCATCACCGGACGAACCGTAACGTTATAGCGTTCTAAAATACCATCTATCCAAAGACGTGTGGGGACATTTTTTTCAAAGGCAATAAACCTTTCAAACTGTAATTTATGGATATCAACCCGCGATTCATAGGATAAATGATGTATCGGGCTGCAGACCAATACAAGCTGTTCAGCCTCGAAGTCATACACGTCCAGCCGTTTGTCTCTTTTAGGAACAGCCACAAGACCAATATCTATATCGCCTGCTAAAACCATCTCATAAATCTTCTCAGCACTGAAGTACTCAATATGGACATTGACGTTTGGATAGCTGACCATAAACTTTTTAACATAATCCGGCAGCGTATGCATACCAATACTAAAGATTGCAGCTACGTTTATTCTACTACCGACGGAGGATTTCAAAACACTTATCTCACTTTTTAATTGTTCGTATCTATCGAGCAAATCCTTGGATGCCTGATAAAGTAATCTGCCTGCCTTGGTTAGTTCGATGGGTCTTTTCTTTCGATTGATTAACTGGCACTTATACGCAAGCTCGAGCTGAGCAAGCTGCTGAGAGACTGCTGATTGACTGAGAAGATGTTTCTCAGCCGTTTTTGAAAAACTCCGTAAATCGGCTAAATCGCAGAATATCTTTAGTGTTTCTATGTGCATTATAAGCTGTTTTAATAAAGTATATTATTATTAAAACTTTGGCTATACAAGCCAATTATGTTATTGTAACGTTTTGCATTATATAACGCAACAATCTGATTTTGTTATTAGTTTACCTTATTGTAGTTGTAGCAGAAAGTAGAAACTTTAACTTTTTATTTTTTATGGAGGTTTTGAAAGTGGCAGTAAACACTACCATTCAGGCGGTTTATGAACAGGTTCTCAAACGCAATTCGGGCGAGCCGGAGTTCCAGCAGGCGGTAAAAGAAGTTCTGTTCTCCTTGGGGCCGGTTCTGGAAAAACATCCCGAGTACGTTGATGCCAGGATACTTGACAGGATTGTCGAACCGGAAAGGCAGATTATGTTCCGTGTACCCTGGCAGGATGATAGGGGCAATATTCACGTCAACCGCGGATTTCGGTTCGAGTTCAACAGTGCTATTGGTCCATATAAAGGTGGGCTGAGATTCCATCCTACCGTTAACGCCAGTATCCTGAAGTTTCTTGGATTCGAGCAGGTATTCAAAAATGCCCTGACAACTTTGCCGATGGGCGGGGGTAAAGGCGGGTCAGACTTTGACCCCAAAGGAAAGACTGATAATGAAGTTATGCGTTTTTGCCAGAGCTTTATGACCGAGCTTTTCCGGCATATTGGCCCAGACACCGACGTCCCTGCTGGTGATATCGGCGTCGGAGGTCGTGAAATCGGCTTTATGTTCGGTCAATACAAGCGCCTTCGCAACGAGTTTACCGGCGTTTTCACCGGCAAAGGTCTCAATTGGGGCGGCTCACTCATCCGTCCGGAAGCAACCGGATACGGGTGTGTGTATTTTGCCGAAGAAATGCTAAAGACCCGCGGCCAGAGTCTTAAGGGTAAGGTCTGTACAGTCTCCGGCTCTGGAAACGTGGCGCAGTACACCATTGAAAAGCTTAACCAGCTTGGTGCTAAAGCGGTTAGTTTGTCCGACTCCAATGGCACAATCTACGACCCGGCTGGCATTGATGATGAGAAACTTGCATTTGTGCTTGAACTAAAGAACGTCCGGCGCGGACGCATTAAAGAATATGCAGATAAGTTCAAGGTTGAGTATAAACCAGATGCCTTGCCCTGGGGCATCAAATGCGACTGTGCATTTCCAAGTGCAACTCAGAATGAAATAGACGGCAACAATGCCAAGACGTTACTGAACAACGGCTGCATACTTGTTGCAGAGGGAGCCAATATGCCGAGCACACCAGAGTCGATTGAGCAGTTTTTGGCAAAGAAGATACTATACGGTCCCGGCAAGGCCGCTAATGCCGGCGGTGTCGCTACTTCGGGCCTTGAAATGTCTCAGAATTCAATGCGAATGTCCTGGAGCCGTGAAGAGGTCGATGAGAAACTACATAATATAATGATTGCCATTCACAAGCAGTGCTTCGAGGCCGCTGAAGAATATGGTCAGCCGGGCAACCTCGTAACGGGTGCGAACATTGCAGGATTTGTCAAAGTCGCTGATACAATGCTCGACCAGGGCCTTGTATAAAAAAGCTAACCATGGGATTTTGAAAGGGCGCATGCTAAGGTAAGCGCCCTTTTTTTATTGCGTAAGCTTGAAGATTCCGCTACAATTTGCATGATGGGAAAAGATGTTGATATCAAAAAAGCTGTTCATCAGCACCTCGAAATGGAACAGTTCTTTACGGGCGGTTTTGCAGTCAAGGGTAAATCTGTACAATCTAAGCTGCCAGAACAGAAAAATGATATGGCAGCTGCCGAGAAGGCCGCCGAGCTTGAGAAAATCGCAGATGAAGTCAGCCGATGCCGCAAATGCGGTTTAGGGTCGGTTCGGACTAATGCGGTTCCAGGTGAGGGAGACCCAAACGCACGCATAATGTTTGTTGGAGAAGCACCCGGAGCTGATGAAGATGCGCAAGGGCGACCTTTCGTTGGAAGAGCCGGCCAGCTGTTGGACCGGGTAATTGAAGCATGCGGACTAAAACGAAGTGAAGTTTTTATAGGCAATATTTTGAAATGCCGGCCGCCGGAAAACCGTGACCCTGCCGCCGAGGAGATAATAAGCTGCCTGCCGTATCTTCAGAGACAGATTGAGATAATAAATCCGGAGATTATTGTAGCTCTGGGTGCTCATGCAGCCAGAACTTTGTTAAATACCCCCAAGTCAATAGGTCAATTACGAGGTCAATTCCACGAGTATTACGCCGGTCTCGGCAGACCACCTATAAAGCTGATGGCTACATATCATACGGCCTATCTGCTGCGAAGTTACACCCCTGAGAATCGGCAAAGGGTCTGGGAGGATATGCAAAAGGTCCTCACAGAACTCGGCTTGCCAATACCGGAACATGGCAAGAGGTGAGACAGGTTCAATGTTAAAATACGGCTGTTTAAGCTGTATCCAGTTAGCCGAACAATCATATTCAGCTTTTATTAAGGCATTTTGTATAGAAAACATGTTTTTTTGCCCAAAAGCGGTTGTTTCGGATAATATTTACGATATTTTCGGACTTTTTGAAAAATTTTCTTGACATGGGAACAATCTACAGTATATTGCGCAATGGTACTTAAACACGAGGAGGATGTTTTCCTTAACTGCTCAAACAATCGTAATCTGTAAATGCGGAAGAGAATTGCGCGAGCACAATGTAAAATATGGAGTTTTTGGAGGGAATAAGGATGATGAAGAAATTAATTGCCGTGTGTCTTGTAACCCTGCTTACAGGGTCAATGGCGTTCGCAAATCAGGTGGTAATTCCACCCTGGCGAGGTGCAAATGGCAGCACATATCAGGCGTGGGAGTTTAATACAGGTGGTGTTCCTCCTGTTATTGTTCCTCCTGATGATGTCTACAATCCCTACGGTGATCCGGAATTAACCGTGAAGACGCCTTTTGGTTGGGAAAACGGTGCCTGGGCATTATCGGGGGAGATGGATATCTATCTTCCTAACAGACAGGTAGTGGATGGATGGAAAGAAATCTGGATTCAGTTGACGTGGAAACCAGCAGGTTTAGACCCCAGTAAATCCTTACCGGACCAACCGAATGTTGCCGTTACACCGTTCGTTTTTGCTACTTGGTACCGCGATGACTATGACATGCCTGATGACTGGATAGTTTCGCTGTACAAAATTGAAATGTGGCCGAATCCTCTTGAAGAGTGGATTACCGTCAAAGGTGACATCTGGGTCGATGAGTTGATAATTGACACCATATGCATACCTGAGCCGGCATCGATGTTGATGCTGGGACTAGGTGGATTGGCTTTGATGAGGAAACGCAGGGTTTGAGTTAGAGCTATAAGCTCTGACGGCACGTTAAAAGGGCTGTGAATTCTTTCACAGCCCTTTCTATTTTGCAACCATTTAATAAGAATGTTCTTAGTGTCCTACGAGTTTTGAACGAACGCCGGTAATATCCTTTTTGCAGATGAAAAGCGTCAACAAACCTAAGCGAAGCACATAATTAGGAATAATAGGAATCATAAAAAGTGAGTGCTCACGGCAGTAAGCCACTGTGTAACTGCAAAATTGATTACCCTGTTTTACTTTAATTACCTATCTTAAGGAGCTCTTGAGAAAGCGCATTTTTTTTATGAAGGGCTTAAGTTATTTTGTGGTGGAAACGGAGGTTTCTGACAAAAACACCTTTATCTGGGAGAATTATAGCGATTTTTTCGGACTTATTGAAAAATTTTCTTGACTTTGGAACAACTGAAGATATAGTGTGTTTTCGGTACTTAAACACGAGAAGGGTGTGTTTCCCCCTGTTACTCGAGTGCTCATAATCTGAAAATTCAGAAGTGAGTTGCACGAGTATAATGGATTGAGTTAAATTTCATGGAGGAAACAAGGATGGTGAACAAATTTTTTATTGTTTGTCTTGTAACCCTGCTGACAGGAGCGATAGCTTTCGCAGATAATGTTGATATTCCACCTTGGCATGGCGCCACCGGCAGTACTTTTCAGGAATGGGATTTTGAAACGGAAAGTACCTTGCCGATACCAAATCCCGATACCTTCAATAATCCCTATGAACCACCTCCGAGCCTACATGTGAATACAATATATGATTGGATTGATGGAGCCTGGCCGTTAGGCGAGATAGATGTTTATCTTCCGAACGCTCAGATGAATGGTCCGGATACGCATAAACATATCTGGATTCAGTTGACTTGGCAGGCGGCTGAAAAAGATGACAATCTTTTCCTGGCAGACCAGCCCCTTGTATCTGTTGCACCATTTGACGATATGACTATGTATCGCAACGACGACAAGCAGGTCGTGGCTGGCTGGATACACTCGACGTTCGAAATCACTATTAGGCCGAATCCGATTGAAGAATGGATTACTATTAAGGGTGATATTCTGGTTGATGAGTTGGTAATCGACACCATATGTATTCCTGAGCCGGCGACAATAGCTCTGTTGGGCCTGGGCGGATTAGCTTTGATGAGAAAACGAAGGTTTTGAGTTATAGCTATCAGCTCTGACAGCACATTAAAGGGCTGTGAAAAGATTCACAGCCCTTTTTATTATACCACTACTTAATAACGAAAGTTTTTAGTGGCCGACAGTAATGAGCGCAGATAATATGCTTTTACAGATAGCAAGCAACAGCGAATATCAACGGAGCGCATTACGTTCCTTATTTCATTCGAAATATTTCGAGGAATATCGCTCTCTAATTTATTACTTGCATAGCGGCAAAAGCTGTGATTTTCGTCTAAAAACAAGGAATAAAGTCGCCAGCAACGAGGTCACAGCCGGTTGTTTGGCAATATAAATTTTAGATTTTGCTCTTCATTATAAATCGGAATACTTGATATGTTAAGACCGGGATGGTATAGTGCCCGTTCGGAGCACAATTTTACTTCACTACTTAACGGCCGCTTAACGGAAAGGGTAAAATAGTAGTTTCGATTGTGTGATATATGAGTGCTGAAAAGACATTTGAGGGTAAAGAACAATCAAGTCCCGAGATGAATCAACAAACACCCCCATCGTCAAATGAGAAATTCGTACCTACCTGTAGCATATGCGGAGAAAAACATTGGCCTCACCATCCTTTAGTTCCCTGTGTTAATAAGAAAAAAGCCAAGGCCAAGGCCAAAGCCGAAGCCAGGGCAAAAGCTAAAGCGGAGAAAAAAGCACGAGCTGAAGCAAAAGCAAAAGCACGAGCTGAAGCTAAAGCCAAAGCAGCTGACGAAGCTGAGGCGAAAGCTAAGGCGAATGCTGAAAAAAGGGCCTATGAGGAGACGATAAGAGTAGCTAATGAAAAGCTCAAGACCGAGGCAAAAACGAGAACCAGAGCAGAGGAACATCTCAAAGCAGAAACTGCTGAAAGATTGAGGGCCGAAGAAAAGTTAAAAGTCGAATCCATAGCGAGGGCTGAGGTAGAAGAAAAAGCAGAAGCCGAAGCTGCAGCGAGAGCCAAAGCTGAAGAAAAGGTTAAGTCTTACGTCGAGGCACTATCCGAAGTGGAGAAGGACCTACAGCTTGAATCACAAGCGAGGGTCAAAGCAGAAGAAAAGTTTGAGGAAGAATCCATATCAAGAACCCGGGCAGAAGAGAGGGCGGATGCCGAAGCTGCAACCAGAACCAAAGCTGAAGAAAAAGTAAGGTCTTACGTCGAAGCGCTATCTGAGATGGAGAAGAACCTGCAGCTTGAAACACAGGAGAGGGCTCATGTGGAAGAAAAGCT
>CAYTTK010000024.1:0-24979 GCA_964440735.1 uncultured Pirellulales bacterium | reverse complement strand
ACCAATGAATGTTCACTTACCATGAAAAATAGTAGACCTAAGTGCTCCAATACACGTAAACAATCATTAAAAGATGCCATCCTCATAAAATGCTCCCTTCTGCTGTTTTCTCTATTTGTACTTCCAATACATTTTTGCGAAGTTCAACTTTTGGACAAGTAATAAACAATAGCCTCATTTCTCTTTGTTGCCCTTTATATAAATGCTCAGACACGGTTCACCTTCCTTTTGCAGCACTCAGCGTAAATTGTTTTGCGAAACGGAGGACACAAAAATAGGGCAATGCGATGAAGCGCCCTAATTATAGGTCTAATTACACAATCGCGGGATGGAAAGAGACAGTGCCATTCAACCAGCGACTGAATGAATTCGGTTTTGTCGACAGTAAAATCGCAGGATTTTAAGAGTGAGATGATCTCTTGCCGCGTATATTCCCGTATGTGGCCATGACCGTGAACCCAATCGCTTTTCAGCTGGTCGTTCGGGTGGGCGAGGGGAGATTTACCGAAGAGGAATCTAATCCTTTTGCGCAGATTGGCAATATTAGGGACACTGATGATAAGTTTACCCTCATCGCTCAATATTCGCCATAGTTCCCGCAGAATTTGTGTAGGGGGTGCAAAAATGTGTTCTAAAACTTCAGTAAAAATAATAACGTCGAAATAACCATCTTCAAAGGGAATTGACCGTTTGTCGAGGTTACAGGATTTAAACTGGACTCCCCAGTCGCGGCAGCGATCTTCCATAAGATTGGTCCGGTCTATGGTCCAGACCTCGTACTGAGGAAAAGTTTTCTTGATGAAAAAGGTGAAAGGAGTAGTTCCTATGTCGAGTATTCTAAGTGACTCCGACGACCGAGGAACGGCACTACATATTTTCTGAAACCGATATCTGGATATCCTCATATATTCAATTTCTTTATCCTTATCTAGCTCTATGTGAGAAGATGTAGCCTGTTCATTTTGGATAGAATTAATTAAATCCTCCCAGGCATCGTTCATTTCTTTCATAAGAGTTACCTTCCTAAAAGCAGGTTACTGCCACCTTGTTCACTATCTATATCTATTACAAAAGTATCCCGAGCATTTTGTCGCATATATTCCGACAGGCCACAATACCCTCACCTAACCTGTCACTTGTTCCCAGCCGGACCAAAGGATGGTAATGTCATTCCTAAAACGATTAACAGGATTCACAAAACACTGACGCAGTCCCGTTGGCGTAAATCGGAAATGGTCTTCAGGGGAGGGATGATAAACAAAATTGAAAAGCGTTGAAACATAAATATACCCGCCTGGTTTTGTTATTCAACCTAAATGGTCACAAAAAATATATGGATTCGAGATGTGCTCAAGAGTATCAAAACTAAAGGTAAGATCGAACTTATTTTGCAGATGTTCTACCGCGTGACGATCGAGAAAGTCCATTTTTTTATCCGCACGGGTGTCTAATCGGTCGATATTGTAGCCACGGTCCAGAAATGTAATATCTGGTTTAACCTGCAAAATAGGATTACGAGCTACCTCTGCAATGCCATGTTGATTCAGATAAACCATTTCTGTCCCTCCCACATCTATCGCTGTCCCGGAAGAGGGCTCGATTCCATAGTGCTCTAACACCCGTAAGCAATCATTAAAAGATGCCATTCTCATAAAACTATCCCCTTGCAGTATATATTGTCAACCGATAAGGCCTTTTCCATAGTTGCACCTTCTATATAAACCTCCTCTTATTATTTCACCGGGTATGAACCATTTTTTCGCAAAAAGTTCGGGTCCATAATATCTTTACATCCCTTGGGGTTATCGCCTTTAGTAAGAGTAAAACTACCCCAAACAATGCCAGTAAAACTACTGCAATGAACAACGGCGGGTCCATCAGCTGCAACACCAAGAGAAGTCCAAACAGAGGAATCGCTGAACGGCACATGGCCGTGACCAGACTCAGCACCATTTTGATTTCTCTGCCAGCAATTATAAAAATAGCCATCAAATCGTACAGTGCCGCAACTATAGTAAGAGAAACGGCCGCCCCCATTGCCCCATATCGGGGAACCAGCAGTAAATTACATATAACCATTACCAAGAACTGCATCATCCCTGCGAAAAATACCGGCTTAGCACGATTCATCCCCACTAAAGACAGGGTAAAGAAGTAACAAATAATGCTGATGGAAATCCAGAAAGAAAGCATACGCAAGATGGGCACGCTTTGCAGATATTTTTCTGAAAATAAAACCAGAACAATTTGTTTGGAAAATACCATGATAACCGCAGAACAGGCTGAAAGCACCCCCAACAGAATCCGGACCGAAATTACAGTTGCCCGTTTAACATCTGTTTGCTGAGAAGAAACATAGCTGAGCACTACCGGCTTGATTGCCTCAAACAAACGTAAAAGTAGAGCGGGTATTCGCTCTGCATTTCCATAAATGGCCACCAATGCTGGGCCAGCGTAGGTGGCCAAAATAGCTGCTGCAGCCCTGACAGTAGCCATCGAAAAAACAGCGGACCCATACATCCAACCCCCAAATTTAAGTACTTCCCACATTTTGCTGCTACCGTAGGTTAAACTCAATTTAAAAGGCAGCATTCGCCAAGCTATAACACAGCAAAGAAACGATGAACCAATCAGACCCCAAACCAGCCCCTTTATGCCAAAGCCTAAAAAAAGCAATGTTACACCCAAGATGGCATTAGCAACACCATTGCTTGCACTTATGGCAGAGAAAACAGCAAACTTATGATAGCCCACGAAAATCATATACATTGCCGTTTGTAACATTTGCAACGCAATAAATGGGATGATAAACCAAACTGTGGATGCAAATACTTCACTGTCCCAGACCCGCGTGAGAATTGGTATGATACAAGCCATTGCAATGCACACGAGTGTTATTTGGACAAAACGAATACTTAATAGAACATTACCAACATGTGACCTTTCTTTAAGTGGCACAGATGAGATGAACTTAATACCGGTTATCTGCAAACCAAAGCCACCAAGAACATTTACAAAGTTGCCCAACATTAGGATGAGAAAGTAAGCACCAAGTTCCTCTTGACTTAATAGACGGGATGCGACGACAACCGTCAACATACTGCCCAGCATAGCAATAATATTGCCACCGGATGTCCATACCATCCCTCTTAGGTACTGGCTCTCGCTGTAAGTTTCGTTAGTATTGTTTGACATTCCGGACACCGTCCGTTAAGAGTTGAAACGGCTGCAGATAAAGCTTCTTGCTTCTCACGTCGTGGTTAGAGAATTGTTCAGCTTCCCTCGAATTCAGGTGTGAGTTCTCCTTCGTATATAGGCCCGGCCATGAATTGGTGATATAACTTTGTCATCATGCCGGCCAAAAAGGCAAATAAAAGGCCTCCACGATTAAAATACATTGGTTCCACCTGAGAAAAAATGAAATAACCGGCCATAACAACCACAAAGCAGCCTGCGAAATTTTTCAAAAAGATATTTTTAGAGAGCAACAACTTTAATGTTGCATATACAAGATATATCCAGAACAAGATATAAAATAGTAATGCGAATATGCCATGTTCGGCAAAAACGTTTATCTCGTCGTTATGTGCGTGATACCACTGCTCTCTGGGGAACTGGCCTGCACCTAGTCCAAGCAAAGGATGCGTTATTCCTTCCTTAATACCTAAAGCCCAGATGGCTTGCCTCGTATCCAGTGCTGCCCGCATTGTAGCCATACGTTCTTGAATACTCACGCTCAAATCCGCCAAATAGAACCATATCAGCGCACCGGCAATTACACTTATTATTAGCGTCCACAAAACAGCTAATCTGCGACCTGAAAAGAATAACGTTAAGGCAATAGTCACAGGTATTAGAATGATAGCAGCTCTACTCAGATATAGTAGTATCGCAATCACTGCAGGCAACGCCACCAGCCAACGTGATACAAGCTTAGTCTTAGGGGAAGCACCACTAGCAGACAAAGAATAGGCAAAAGCGAAAGCCATAATCACAATTCCGGATTCTGTTGCAGGGGAACTGATTCCCACCTCAAGTCTAAGTCGATGCAAAGATCCCAAAATACCTAAACCTCGCCGAAATACCAATCCTATTGTCCAGGGCATTATAAAGGCGATAAGCCCGAGACTCAGGCCGAAAAGCAACAGCTTCAAAGCTGGTAGCGTCCTTAGATACGAACGGCCCACGTAAAAAGCACAAGCAAAACCAAGTATTTCCAGGAATCGGCGGGCATACAAAAACGGATTATCTGCCGTAAAAAAGCCAAATATAGAAATGATAATCCATCCCAAGAGGCAGGCTGAAGCCAAATCAAAACGCTTATAAGGCTGCTGCCTGCCGGTCAGAGATTTATGAAGAAAAGTTCCAAGAGCCATAAGTATACAGATTACATAAGCAGCTTGTATCATATAAGAAGTTGCAGGATTGGCTGCTTGAAAGGTCTTTAACTCGAAGTACATAAACACAGCCAAACCCAAAAGATATGGATAGCTTTGCGGAGAAAGCAAAAGCAGGCATACACTGCCCAGAATAAACAACTTAAGTGGGTAATAGCCTATACTGATATCTATACTGAAAGCTACAATCGCAAACAGAATGACCGCCATCCCCACGAAGACTCTAAGCCATGCTCCTGCCACACGCTCTTGGTCTGCCACTTCGTGTAATTCTTCACTATCCAGATCAACAGTTACCAGTATATCTTCCATTTTAGCTCTCCTTCATTCATACGGTATAGAAAAATGAATTTGTTCTTCTATTGAGGTCTTGGTATTTGAACAAAAATCAGTTTTCTCCGATAAGCAATTGCGAAAGTCCATAAGTAATATTTCGTCTTGCCTGATATATAACTTCACAATTTGTGGGATTTTTTAGGACTCGTTCTAATTCATTATTAAGAATCTTTTGTGCCTGGTCTGCTTTCTGAGGCTCCTTGCCCTTGAGTTTGTCAATCGCTTTTTGAAGTTGCCATAAATATTCGTAATCCTCGACTCCTTCACGCCATGCCTCCCAGCGCCTTGATGGAATAATCTGCTCCCCATGCGTGTCCACAGGGCTGGTACCTGCACCATAAATAACGCCATAATTTCGGTAATACGGCCTTAGAGTATCATCCCAGGATATAGCACCACCTTGATGATTTAGCCCATCGTGATAGACCCAAAAACCAGCCCCGGTTTGGCCCCGCTTGAAGGCACGCCAGGGCATAAGGCGGTAATACGAATAAGGGTTATGAGCCTTAGCGGGACCCAAACATTCATAAGTCCAGACCTCTTGCCCGAAGCTTTTGATTAACTCTAGCCACTGGAGGTGTTGCTCACACTGTTTGTCCTCAGGACACCATATATCAATAAGCTCCTTAAATCGCATAAACTGTTTTGGACCCTCACCGAAAGAATTAGCATACAATCTGATTTTCGGGTCAATGCTTTTGACAAGTTTAGCCAGTTCAAAATACTCATCGCATAAAGTCTCATCAAAGGGGTGCAGTGCCCACTCATCATAGTCAGCACCGATATCATTCAGATGCTTTACAAATTCCTTCAACCACGATGAAAAGGAGGCTTTCCAGTGTGGGGTCATCCATTGGCCAAATCGACCATAATCTTTTTCATCGCTCGTGAAGTGGAGAAAAAACTGGTACATCCTGGCATAGTTATGTTCGCGGAGAATTTTATCAAATTTTTCCAAATCGGATTTCCTGATAATGCCAGTAGAATCGGATGTATGTCCTGGAAAGGGTATGTCGGCACTGTGTGGGGTGCAAATATTAATGTAATGACTTCGCAGGTCCTCGACTGTCTCAGATACAGAACCAACTCTGTAATATGCCCAATTCCATGTATTAAGAGCGATACTCTCAGGAAATTTATTCTTCTGAACATCCACGCTAACTGCAATAGTTTCTATTGGCAAATCTTTCCCCGTTACGGTCCTTGCTGAAATACCGATCTGTCCTTTATAGACCCCAGCCGTCAACATCGGATTAAATACCGTCAGCCATATTTGCGTCAGTTCACCGGGCTGTAAAACAAACGGGCGGTCTTTCTGCAAAACAAGCGCATCCGCTATTGAACCAACCGTAGCCCCCTGAACATATATCGTCCTCCTGACCGTAACCGTCTTGTCACTATCTACCTGCTCCCCGCCCCCACCCGCTAATGGCGAAATCGACACACTCACCCTCATCGGCTCATCCGAGCAATTTACAATGTTAAACGCCGCCGACTCATATTCATTCTGCCACAACTGAACATTTATCTCTTTAAGGTTCTCCTGAAAGCACATGTCCTTCTCAAATACAGCCTCCATCGGATTAGTGGCAAAGCAGGCAAGTTCACTGTTATATACTTTTCTATAGATTTGGGCTCGGAGCATTCCCAATCTCATGCGGAGGACAGATAGTTCATTTTGAGAATATATTTTGTCCGTAGGCAGTTTGCCTTCTTTAGCTATAGATTCAAGTTCAGGCAAAACCTTCTTAACAAAATCCACAGGAAATCTGTTGCCACCATCTTGTAATGCTTTAATTGTTTCGACAATGTTTACCCTTAATTGTTGATAATCTTCAATAGCCCTTAATACCTTGCTTGAGTCGGTAAACTGAGGCAAATCTTCACGCCGACCAGTTTGCCCGCCTAACTTGCTTTTGTTTCCAATAATTTCTATCTCATCCAGGAAAAAATACCTTCGGTTCGGGCGAACCACAATTTTGACAAATCGACCCTGCGTGTTCAAATTTCCGATTATAAATGTATGTGGTACTCTGTTGTGTCCGACGCTGCGAAGATTAGCCAGGTCTTCACTGCTGATTAGTCCGGCAAATCCGTATGTCTTGCCGTCATTACTTACAAGAACGGCGATAAACTCCGGAAATTCAACGTCAGAAAGGCCCCCACCAACACTATAAACTTTCACCTGGTCAATAAGCACCCATTGCTCAAAGTCTATCACAATCTCCACCGCTGGCTCTGGCATCTGCCAACCCACCGTGCTTTTGTTTCCCCACCAGCTACCGTACACCCTTCCATCTGTAAGTTGAACACTATCCAAGCCATCTGTGCACAAAGTATAATTAGGCCTTGGTAAAAAACTATAGCTCCTCCCCAACGCCAGATTTTCCCCGTAGGCACGACAGCAACAAAATCTGCACACAAAGAAAATGAAAATTATATATCGTTTTAATAAAGTAACCAACTCAATTCGTCCTTGCTAGCAGCTAATATAGCCTTCCAAGACAGTTTGCTTATATTTCTGTCGCGACGCCGCATAGTATGAACAAAAGCTTGCGGAAACCACCGCTCCTCAATCAAATCATCTCGTTTCCGCAAACGCTGCAAAATACGATACCATTAAATATCTCACCCAAAAACTCCAGAATCGTCTCCGCCACATAATCTTGCATTTCATTGGTAAGTTCGGGATTATGGTCTGTGCACAGAGGACCTATAAACATTCTAAAAGCTCATTATCACTGGAGTGCTCATAGACTTGACCTGAATAGTTAATTATCAGTGAAATAAAATTTGTAGATGTATCACTGTCTCTACTGGGACCCCGTCCCCCCACGGGTGCAAAATGTTGCCCAGACCCCAATAACGCAGATATAATAGGACCCAAATTTTCGTGCTACTATCCGTGTCATAAGCACAAATCACAGTTTTATTTATGTATTTATCGGCAAATTATTTGGACTTAGTGAATTATGATTGCGGTAAATTCGTAGGGCAGATTGGCTTACGCCCAAACTTTGATTGATCTGTTTTTTGCCTCTATCTGAGCTTATTTTTGCTTTCCTGATACCATTGGATAGTGGCCTTCAGGCCTGCATCAAACGACGTTTTGGCTTTAAAACCAAATAGCTTTTTGGCCTGTGATGTATCCAGGCATCGTCTCGGTTGTCCATCCGGCTTGGAGCTGTCCCAGCGAATCTGGCCCTTAAAACCGGTCAGTTTCGCAATCTTCTCAACCAGCTCTTTTATAGTTATCTCAAATCCCGCTCCGATATTGACCGGCTCGCAGCCATTATAGCGCTCCGTCGCTAACAGTATTCCCTCAGCAGCATCAGCGGCATAAATAAATTCTCGTGACACATTACCTGTCCCCCAGCAGACAATATGGTCGGCTCCGCTATCAACTGCATCAACGCATTTCTTGATAAGCGCTGGTATCACGTGACTGCTGGCAGTGTTAAAATTGTCACCAGGCCCATAAAGGTTTACCGGCAGCAGAAATATCGAATTAAAACCATACTGCGCTCGGTATGCCTGTGATTGGACCAGCAGCATTTTTTTTGCCAGCCCGTATGGCGCATTGGTCTCCTCCGGATATCCGTTCCAGAGGTCTTTTTCCTTAAAAGGCACCGGCGTGAATTTTGGATATGCACAAACCGTTCCGATTGCTACAAACTTTTCGATGTTTCGTAACCTGCCCTGCTCTATGAGCTGAACGCCCATCATTAAGTTCTTATAGAAAAACTCGCCCGGATGCTCTCTATTGGCGCCGATGCCCCCGACAATCGCTGCTAAGTGAATAACAATATCCGGCTTCATTTTTTTATACATCCGTATGATATCGTCTATTTTAATCAGGTCATAGTCTTCAATCTTTGGCACGAGGATATTCTTACATCCTCGTTTTTGCAGCCCTTCAATAACGAAACCACCGAGAAAACCGGCTCCACCAGTAACTACAATCCTACGTTCCTTGAAAAAACCATTCATCTCTATTTCCTGCCGTGGTCCTTCAATATTTTTTCCTGCTCAGCGAGATTCATATCTACATCGGTCATCATCCTCGCAAGCTCTTTGAAGGTTACCTTTGGTTCCCATCCTAAAAGTTTTTTTGCCTTGCTCGCATCGCCCTGCAGGAAATCAACTTCGCTCGGCCTAAAATACCGCGGGTCTATTTCAATGTGCTTGTTCCAATCTAATCCAAGATAGCTAAAAACTTCGTCTAAAAATTCACGCACTGAATGTGTTTCGCCGGTTGCAATCACATAATCATCGGGTTTATCCTGCTGCAGCATAAGCCACATACTTTCTACATAATCACCGGCGAATCCCCAGTCACGTTTTGCGTCGATATTTCCTAAGTAGAGGTTGTCCTGTAGGCCGCATTTGATACGCGTTGCTGCTCGTGTAATTTTTCTTGTAACGAACGTCTCACCGCGCCTCGGCGATTCATGATTAAACAAGATACCATTGCAGGCAAATAAGCCGTAAGCTTCTCGATAATTCACTGTCTGCCAGAAGCTATATACCTTAGCGCAGCCGTATGGACTTCGGGGGTGAAATGGCGTCTTTTCTGTTTGCGGTTTTTCGGCAACCTTGCCGTACATCTCACTGCTGGAGGCTTGGTAAAACTTCGCCGGATTCTTCATAGAACGGACTGTCTCAAGAAGACGAAGTGTCCCAAGCGCATCCGTATTAACCGTATATATAGGCATATCAAAACTTACCCGAACGTGGCTTTGAGCGCCCAGGTTATAAACTTCATCCGGCTTAATCTCGCTCATAATTGTTGACAGATTTCCACCATCAGTCAAATCCCCATATAAAAGTTTAAGCCGCGGGTTTTCGTGAGGGTCTTTATACAAATGGTCGATCCTGCCGGTGTGAAACGATGAACTTCGACGCATAATGCCCCAAATCTCATAACCTTTTTTCAAAAGAAGTTCTGCAAGATATGAGCCATCTTGTCCTGTAATACCGGTAATTAACGCTTTTTTCATAATGTCCCTTGTATTATTTTGTGTCTTTCCCGACTCTGTGTGAATTTAATGTTTTCAGCCACATTTAGCAAAAAATCTGCTCTTGAGTTCTGCCCTAAGATTTTAAATTTTTCATTTTTTTCTCTCACTTTCGATAATCACTTGCAGTATTTCAGTCAGTTTTGTCTTTGGTTCCCAGCCGATTGTCTTTTTGATTCGCTTAAGATTCGGCACACGACGCATCATATCTTCAATGGGCCTGCCATAAGCAACTTCGTAGGGAACAAATTTCTTTTCACTTTTGCTTGCTGTCAGTTCGATAATTTTATCAGCAAGTGCCTCGATTGTAATCTCTTCAGTCGAACCAATGTTGTATACTTTCCCTGCTGCCTTCTGGCAGTTCATTAAGTCAATAACCGCATCTACAAGGTCAGCCACATAACAGAAACATCGCCTTTGTTTGCCCGTCCCATATATCAAAATTGGCTCGTCTTTTAATGCCCATTGGATAAAGCGAGGCACTACCATTCCATACTGGCCTGTTTGTTTTGGCCCAATCGTGTTAAAAAATCTGCCTATTATTACGTCCAATCCATATTGCTGATAAAAAGCTAAACCCAGGAACTCATCTATCGCTTTACTGCAGGCGTATGACCATCGCGAAAAACTTGTGCTGCCGAGCACAATATCGTCATCTTCGCAGAAGGGAACAGCTTCATTTTTGCCGTAGATTTCACTGCTTGAAGCGAGCAGGATTCTTTTGCCAAATTTATTGCACACCTCCAGCACTACCTCAGTGCCGCTGATGTTCGTTTCTATCGTATGAACCGGCTTATCTGCTATCAGTTTGACGCCTACCGCCGCAGCCAGATGATATACAACATCGCTTCGCTCTGCAAGAGTTTCCATCAGATTAGCATCACGGATGTCGCCTTCAACAAAATCAAACCTGGGGTTGGTCTTGAAAGTTTCGATATTTTCCAAGTTGCCGGTGCTGAGATTATCTATAACAACTACTTTATTACCGTCCTTAAGCAGCCGCTCTGCCAGATGAGAACCGATAAATCCTGCACCACCTGTAACAAGTGCTTTCACTTTTCTCCTTTAAGAGTATCGCTCCTTTTGAAAAAGTCTATTTATTAATCAATTATCACTAATCGATAATCAATTTTAACAGACTCCGTCCCCCTCGGCTGCGCCAAAAACGCAAACAAAATCCCCTCGTATCCAACTTTTCTATGGATACCCTTTTCAGCAGTCAGTCTCGCACCAAAACCACAATCCTACTTAACAGCTATAGGTAAATGCGAATTTACCTATTTTACCACATTTTGGTGCGGGATGATAGACAGCTTCTGTATAGCATAAGTATCGGCAAATAAAGGACATAGCTTTAGTTAAGACACGCCTCCTGCGAGCTCCTTTCACCAATTTTTACATAAAAACCTATACGCCCCCAAAACCTGTTGAGTTCATAAAATACAACCTATCCAAAAAGTCCAAAAACGCCTTTTTATCGGCCTATTATACCAAATATAAATCTGAACTTTTTATCTTTTGGTTGAAATTCATTTCCTAAACGAACCTTTGCGAAAAAACTCTCTTATTTATAGGACTTTTTTCTTGACTTTTCAGTCCAAATTGTGGTATTATATTTCTTTGTAGGATGGTGGTGGAAGCGGGGACAGGTCCGAAGGAAGTTCATTTCAAGCTTTCCCCCACAAAAAATCGCATTTTATTGCAAAAGAACAAGACAAATTTTGAGAGGATAAAGAATAATGTACAATTTCAAAAATTTTATGTGTATGGCAGGGCTGACGGTAACGTTGTTTCTCATTTCGGCTATGTATAATACCTGCCACGCTGAGATGACGGGGTGGATTGCCTTTGGGTCAACGCAAGATGGTGACTGGGACATCTGGGCGATTAGGCCCGATGGCACAGGCCTACGACAACTATCGAATCTCCCTGGGCATCAGATCGCCGCACAATGGTCGCCAGATTCAACTAAAATTCTATACTCAAGCGACAATGCCCAACTGTGGGTATACGACTGGGTCGCAGGCACGAACACCAAGATTTACGATGCCCACGACTATGAGGGCCACGACCACGGCTCCTATGGTGTGTACTAGCCTGCCTGGTCACCAGACGGCAGCAAAATCCTTTTTAGAGAGGACTCTAGCTACAACAATCCACACATTACGGTGACCAATGCAGAAGGCACAGGACGGCAGATTGTCCCGGTGCAGAGTGGATATGTGTCAAATCCTTCATGGTCTCCGACCGGCACAGCGTTTGTGTTCGATAGACGCAACTCTGGTCTTTCTTACACCCACGATCTCTGGATTTACGACTTCACTACAACAGGAGATATTATGAATGGCATCAACCACCGGCTGACAGAGGGCGCGAGCAGTGAATCGACAACCAAATTTGGCGCAGACTGGACACCGAGCGGAGATATTGCCTTCTTGTGGGGCCACAACATTGCCATAATTGACCCAGGCCAATCGGGCAATTGGGGTGATGCGTCAAGCCCCAATGTAACCTTTCTCACTGATGATGCCAGTTTCCCATCGATAATGTACGGTTATCCGTCTTGGTCCCCCGATATGTCGCACATTACCTACGATCGCTTGGTGGATGGCTCGTATGACCTGTGGGTAATGGAAACCTGCGGGGCCAACCGCTATCAGTTGACCACATTGCCAGGTGCCCAGAGACACCCCGACTGGGCTGTTCCCGAACCAACTACGATTTTGTTGATTGGTCTTGGTAGCATGGCAATGCTTAGAAAACATAGAAGGAACGACCACTGAGAACATAAAGTTATTTTTTTTACAAGATAAAAAAACTTACCTACTCTCCGTAATATGAGCAATAGGTTTTATCGGTTTCCCAGACTGTAATACAGTGCAATTTAGCTCCACTGAATTTACCTGCTAGTTTGTCCCACGCAAAAACCGCAATATTCTCAACGGTAGGATTAATCTCTCTGAACTCGGAAACGTCGATATTTAGATTCTTATGGTCAACCAATTTTATAAGTTCGTTATTCACTATTTTCTCAAAATCCGCAATACAAAAGCTGTCACCTGCTGCCTCGTATTGCGACGAGAGTCGCAGAGGCAAGCCAACTGCCGGCTTTTTTATAGTAACCTCAACGATATAATTATGCCCATGGCCGGTAGGGTTTGCGCAATTGCCGAAAACCTCAACATTACGCTCATCACTAAATTGCTCATTCCAGAGCTTATGTGTCGCAGCAAACTCGAACTTCTCGCTGAAATAAATCATCTTTGAATCCACTGAATCTATCTCCACTTTCCTGAAAGGATTCAGATTTATGCTCAATTTGCTTAACTTCGCCGAGCCAAACTTATCGGTCAGCTGTCCCCACGCCTCTCTTAAAAGTTCATCTATCTCTAAAAAACTAATATGTCTTCTCTGCCGAAAATTCTCTCTTATTCGCTTGGCAAAAATCGGTACAACAAACCGGCGAACATTCTCGTCAATATCAACTACATTAACAACAAATCCCGTCGTCGGCTCAACTTCACCAGCTACTTCTATGAGCAATTCGAAAAATATTGATAATCCCTCACCTGATGGCTTGGATGCAAACGAATTATGGCCATTACTGTCCTTTGGCAAAAAAGGATTAATCGAAAATCGCACCCGCCTTGCCGTCTTATGCATAAACAAAGCTCAATTTACTTGTTGCCGTTGTGCATTAAGCTCAAAACCTCATTTCGGCTTCTCGGGTCTCTCTTGAATATACCGCTAAGCGCCGACGTTACCATTACCGACCCGGGCTTTTTTATGCCGCGAATCGTCATACAGCTGTGTGACGCTTCCAGCACAACCGCAACGCCCTGAGGTTTTAAGCTGCTCATTATAAAATCAGCTATCTGATACGTAAGCCGTTCCTGGGACTGCAGTCGCCGGGCAAAGCAGTCAACAATGCGAGCTAACTTACTGACACCAAGTATTGCACCGGAAGGTAAATAAGCAACAGCAGCCGTGCCGATAAACGGCATTAGATGATGCTCGCAAATACTATAGAAAGGTATGTCACGCAGCAGAACAATCTCATCATAGTTTTCGGTAAAGACACTTTGAAGATGCTCCTTAGGGTCCTCGTGCATTCCTGCCAGAAGTTCCGCGTACATCTTCGCCACCCGCTCCGGCGTTCTTTCTAGCCCCTCACGTTTAGTGTCTTCGCCAACCGCCAAAAGTATTTCCGTGACCGCTTTCCTAATCCTTTCGGTATCTACATCCGTTCTGCCTTTGGTATTCATCTTCCTACCTTTTTCACAATTCGTCTGAATTTATATCAATTCTTGGCTCACTTCACCGCCAGATTCATAAGATAAGTAGTCAGTAGCCGTACACCAAATCCACTTGAGCCCTCTGTTGTAAATTCCGTGGCCTTCTCGAACATCTCCGTTCCCGCAATATCCAGATGTGCCCATTTTGCATCATCTACAAATTGTCTCAAAAACGCTGCCGCCGTGCAGGCGCCACCCCATTTACTGCCGATATTCTTCAAATCAGCTATCTTGCTCTTCATCTCTTGTGCATATTCATCGCCGCTCGGCATAGGCCAGACCTTCTCTCCGCTATCCTCTGCTGCTTTTTGCAGTTGCTTCGTTAGTTGCGCATCGTTGCTCATCAGCGCAGCCATATATTTACCCAAAGCAATCTTGCATGCGCCCGTCAGCGTTGCTATGTCAATAATAATGTCGCACTTTTGCTTGACCGCATAGCTAAGAGCATCGCATAGTATCATTCTCCCTTCAGCATCGGTGTTCAGCACTTCAACGGTTTTGCCGCTGAAAGTAGTGATAATGTCACCGGGCCGATAGCTTGTCCCGCCCGGCATGTTCTCTGCTGAAGGAATAATTCCGTATACATTCAGAGGCAGTTTCATCTCCGCTGCCGCTTTCATCGTCCCTAATACGGTGATACCGCCGGTTTTATCCAACTTCATCTCGTTCATATGGTCTGCTGGCTTAATACTAAGCCCCCCGGAATCAAAAGTTATCGCCTTGCCAACAAGACCAATTGTGGGCTTAGAACCGGCGCCTTTTCCAGGCGGGCTATATCTCAAAACAATGAATCTGGGTGGACTTTTGGAACCGGAACCAACTGCAAGAACACCGCCCATTCCCTTTGCTGCCAGCTGCTTATCATCAAAAACCGTGCAGCTCAATCTTTTTGAAGCACGAGCTAACTCCTTTGCAATGGCCGCCAATTTGGGCGGATTTATTATGTTGGCCGGCCGATTTGCCAGCGTCCGTGCGTAACTTTGTGCTTTACCGATAATAATTCCGCTGGAAACACCGTTGTTCAGCTTTTTTATCTTCGCCGAGTCGGAATCTATCACTTCAACGCTGAGTGAGCTCAATCGTCCATTCTCGCTCCCGGTAACAAACTCATCGTAGCGATAGCTGCCTAAGTATGTCCCCTCAGCCATAGCTTTGCCCATAGCTGCCAAATCGAAACGCCCTCCAAATGCTCTATGCAGTGTCAGGCCGAGTGTTTTCGCTTTATTTTCTACCGCCTTATTTGCTGCATTAGCCGCCGCCTTACGGACTGTGTCAAGCGTTGCCTTTTTTCTTTCACCCAGACCGACCAGCAGAACCCGCTTAGCAGCTACACGGTCCTTGCCATAAACAACTGCACTGGTTCCCTCTTTACCCTTGAAATCACCCAACTTAATCACTCGCTCAATCTCACCATCGAGCTTACTGTTTAGTTCTCTGCTCAATGTATCTAGTCCTTTAACATCGGGGAATTGACCCACCGCAAGCAAATCGGTCTCGCATTTAACAAAATCAACTTTCCGTGTTTTCAGCTCAACATCAATAATCTGTTTCATTTTTCCCGGCCTTTAACTTTTTTTATTTAATTCGTGGCTATTTTTTCTTTTTTGCTTGGTGTCGCAAATAGCTTTCTATAAACCCGTCGAGTTTTCCGTCCAGCACTGCTTCAACATTGCCGGTCTGGAAGTCTGTTCGGTGGTCTTTAACCATCTGATATGGCTGCAGGACGTAGCTTCGTATCTGGTTTCCCCAGGCGATTTCGCCCTTCTCGCTGTACAGTTTTGCAAGCTCAGCGTCACGTTTTTGTTGTTCGAGCATATACAATCTGGCCTTGAGCACTTTCATTGCCTCGGCTCTGTTTCTGTGCTGGCTTCGTTCACTTTGGCATTGCACCACTATACCGGTCGGCTCGTGTTTAATCCGCACTGCTGAACTGGTCTTATTTACGTGTTGTCCGCCGGCGCCACCCGCTCGGTAAAAATCAATCCGCAGGTCTTCCTCGTTTATTTCAACGTCAATATCTTCATCAAATTCGGGAACACAGTCCACAGCGGCAAAGCTCGTATGCCGCCGCTTGTTCGCATCGAACGGGCTAATCCGCACAAGCCGGTGGACACCTACTTCGCAAGAGAGTTTGCCGAAGGCAAAAGGGCCGCTAACTCGCAATGTTATCGACCGAATCCCCGCCTCTTCACCCGGTGTTATATCAAGCTCCTGAAACTTGTATTTGTTATACTCGAAGTATCGCGTATACATTCTTAGCAGCATATTTGCCCAGTCACAGCTTTCTGTTCCTCCTGCACCTGCATGAATGCTGAAAAAGCAATCTTTCATATCGTTCGGCTTGGATAATAGCCCAGCCAATTCTATCTGTTCACATCTTTTAACAAGTGCATTCAGGTCATCCTGAACTTGTTTTAGTTCTTCTTCTTCGTCGGCCGCAAGTTCAGACAGTTCTTGAATGTCTTTAACTTCGCGCTGAATTTCCTCCGCTGGCTCAATTACCGATTTAAGTGCGCTTAGTTCGGATACCACAGTCCGGGCTTTGTCAGGATTGTCCCAAAAACCCGCCTTAGCCATTGTCTTTTCGAGCTTCTGCAATTGCGATTTTTTATTGGGCAAGTCAAAGCCAGTCCCGGATTGTTTCGACCCGGGCCGCCAACTTTTCTATCGCCGTTCTTAATTCTGCCGATGCCATCTATTCTGCTTTCATATACTCACTTATTTTAATCGATATCTAAACGGGTGTTTATACCATATTAAATCAAGATATGCAATCAGTTGTTCGGCTTATAATTGTCTTAAAGATTAGGGGGTAATTTTCAGAATTGAGGTTAATTGTGGTTCTCAAACGATTCCAGAACCGCAGAAATCCATAGTTTACAGCGCAACAAGGCGTGCAGATGTAGAATGTGCTACCCTTAAGGTTTGTCTTTTAGCAACTCCTGTAGTTTCTCAGTTTCCCCCGCCTTCATATGATAACTATGGTCGGGGTCAGGGAATTGACTACTTTTGATTTCTTTGCTGTAGGTGTTGAACGCTTCAATTGTAGCGTCAGCTAAAGTAGCGTAGCTTTTTGAAAACTTTGGACTTGGACCTTGCGTCAATCCCAGGATATCGGGCGCAATGAGTATTTGCCCATCACATCCCGGTCCGGAGCCACAGCCGATCACAGGCACATCAAAGCGTTTAGTAATAATATCTGCCACCTCTGCGGCAATTCCTTCGAGCAGCAGCGAGCTTGCGCCTGCTTGGGTCATCTGCTCGGCGAGGGTTATCAGTTCCAGAGCCATTTCAGCGGTTGTTGCCTCAGCCTTAAATCGTCCGAGCTTACTGATGCTCTGCGGCCTTATGCCGATATGGGCCATAACAGCCATACCGGCATCGCTAACTGCTTTAATTACATCGAGATATGCCACGCTTACCTCGATTTTCACAATTTGCGCACCAGCCTCTGCGACGAATCGGCCTGCGTTTTTCACCGCCTCGGTCTTTCCTATCTGATAGGACAAAAAAGGCATATCGGCAACAAGGCATAAATTCGGTGCCCCTCGCCGAACTGCGGCGGTTATTGCAACCATAAAATCCATCGTCGCCGGCAGTGTTGAGTCGAAGCCGAGAACAACCTGAGCGGCGGAGTCGCCTACCAATACCATCTCAACGTCGGTTTGGGAGATGAGTTTGGCGGTTGTATAGTCATAGCAGCTAACAGCAACAAGCTTGCGATTTTGATGCTTGGCAGTCAGCAAATCTATAATCGTAACTTTTCTGTCCACAACCTGTCCTTTCTGAAAATACAGTTGGGGGAAATAACAGCATATTAGTTAAAATATGAGAACAAAAATGATTTATCAAGAGTAATTTAATATGGATTTTATGTTAAATTTGCTTATTTTGAAAAAAACAAAAAAAAATTTTATGATTTTGTAATTAAATGTTTGATTACAATTAGAATAAGGTATAATTTCCTTAATAATTTTTATTGTTTCTTTAAAGAAATTATTGCTTTTTTTTCGATAATATTATAAAGTAGTTTTACAATCTGATAAACGGAGCTTTTAGGGCGCAATTATATAGCTTTTCATCACCCTCCTCCGAAGCCAGATTCTGTGGTAATTTAGAATCTGGCTTTTATATGCCCCCGAATGTTAATACAGGCAAATATGAAAATGTCCCCAATATCAATTTAGGCAACAACGAAATACGAAACCCATATCCTAAATAGGTTATAACAATTCCAGTTGGTAATACATTTACTGCACAGCTAATAAAATATTGCAATAGCATGCCTCTTATGTCTAAAAACCACTCCTAACAGAGCTATAAGATTGATGGGGAGTTTATAACATATAAAGAAGCAGATTTTCTTTTTCTTAAAATTCTTACATTTTTTCCTTGACATTCAGCGAAAAATATAAATAATATCGGTCGTTCGGATAATGTGAGGAGCGGCAAAAAGTTTCCCACTAATAATTTGCTACGTCAAAGGGATTTGATGAAACGTGGTAATAAAAATACTGGATGGCAGGGTGTATTGTTAGCCCTGGTAATTATTATAGCTGGTTTGCTTGAGCCAGCGTTTAGCCAGACTCCAAGCGTCGCACTTCTTCTTCAACAAAGCCCTGTTCAAGGCGGTACTATAGTTCCTGATACAGGTGTTCATCACTTTTCACTAAATACGAAGCTTGTTTTAACCGCAGTTCCGAAACCCGGCTATCAATTCATGTGCTGGTTGGGCGATGTGAGTGACTCAACATCAAATAGCACTATTGTGCACCTTAACGCCCCTAAAATCGTCATTGCAGTATTTGGGCAGGTTGAATACGAGCAATTGTTTGTGGGAGAGGGTATCCTTGGTGGTGGCGGTGGTGGCACTATGGGCGGCGGTGGGACAAGTCGCGTTTTTGCCAGCAGCGCCGCAGGTACGGCTTGGAAAGGGGGAGGTATTGTTGTGCCTAAAAAAACGGAAAAACCCAAAGAAAAACCGATACCTGAACCAGCTACGATTTTGCTGCTTGGCTTGGGTATGATAGTGCTGTGCAGAAGATAGTGATTTTCCATCAGCCGGTTATTTAACTGATTGTAATTGTTCGGCGAAATGTGACTCACGCCTTTGTAGCCGGGATAAATAGATAGGCGATAACGAAAGTAACCTGTATCAACTCGAGATTTCTACGGAGTATATTCACCTTTTATCTTCATAATGGGATATACCATGTCGCTTTTCTTTCTGCCTATGCTATGTTTTTTATCTGGCAGGTTTATTTTGTCCGGTTGCTGGTCTACTAAAAGAAACAGCCAAGGGAAAAAGCGATGGCCGAAATGGCGTTTTCTTATTATTTGTAGTCCGGTAAATATATGCAATAAAATGTAAGATTGAACATCTGTCTTTTACAACAAGTCATTAAAAAAGATTTTAAAGCTATTTAAGTTCTTTGCAGTGATTATTCTTGACTTGATGAAGTGCTTCTGCTACAACGGTTAAAATCAATATGGGGGCAGTGAAATTTATCTTACTTTTCTCCAGGAAGGTCGTAGGTTTTTAAGATTTGTCCATTAACTAATGGGTGTATGTAAGAAGGGGGGTAATTATGAAAAGCTTAATCACCTCAGCGTTAACAGCTTCAATCGTTTTGTTTTTATTATGCTCATCACCAGTTGAAGGCACGTTCCTGAGACTCAGTAATCATTGCTCGGAAGACGAGAGCCAACCTTATCTGGCGGAATATCTTGATGCTAAATTAGATTTCTCGGTCGTTGGCAGCACGTTGACACTTAGCGTAACCAACCTAACGCCTGAGAACGAAGGCGACCCTGCCTTTAAGATGAACAGAATATACTTCAATGTCGCTGATAAGGTAGAGGAATTAACATTGATTGATGTTTTCAGTTCTGATGATTCTGCCATCGAGGGATGGATTCCGGGTTATTTGGAGAACGGCTTTCTTGTTGGTGGCTTTGGTCGGTTTGATGTATCCCTTAAAGGTGGTCATGGCATTCACCCACCGGTTGTTAACCCGGGGCAGACTGTTAGCTTTGTATTTTAGATTAGTGGATTCGGACCGTTTGTTGACACCGACTTTGTTACCTTAAGCTCACCGCAGGGGGGGCACATCATTTCTTATGCTGCGGCGAAGTTTTACAATGACTATACAAGTGCATACGGCGCTACGAATGTTCCTGAGCCGGCGACGCTTTGTCTGCTTACGCTTGGTGGCTTAGTGTTGCTGCGAAAACGCTCGTGAGGATTAAGTTAACGTTGTAGTGCTGGCCTTGCCGGCAATTATTCTTCTGCTTTCGGGCACGACATAATATAGTCTATACAATCGCTTAAATTAGCTGTTGCGACGGCGACGGTGCTGTCAGCCGCACCGTAATAGAGATTGAGTTGATTGGTTTCTTTGTGAACAACAACACCCGTGGGGAATACGACATCATTGACATCACCGATGCGTTCGTATGGCTCACGCGGCCCAAGAACCCATTCATCGCCCCGTCGCAGGGCTTTCCACGGCTCTTCCAAATCCAGAAGTGCTAAGCCGAGGCGATATATTGCTCCTGCCGAGGTAACGCGCACTCCATGATAGAATACCATCCAACCCTGTGGTATTTCTATGGGTTGGCAGGCCAGGCCGACTCTATGGCAGTCCCAATAGCCAGATCTTGTTCTAATCAGAAGTCTATGGTCGCCCCAATGCTTCAGGTCGGGTGAGAAGCTTATCCATATATGGGCCTCGCTTCGAACGATAGGGCGGTGAATCAGTGCAAAGCGACCACGAAATCTGCGTGGAAGCAGGCAGGCGTCTTTATCTTCCGGCGGTAAAAGAGAACCAAGCCGGGCGAAAGTCCTAAAATTCTTTGTAATCGCCAGGGATACTACCGGGCCGCCTTCGCTGAAAGAGACATATGTAATGGCAAATTGCTTTTGCTCCTCGAGCCAGACAATTCGAGGGTCTTCCAGGCCCCACCTTTCCTCATGAGAGCTTTGGTCGGCCTCGAGAGTTGGAGTGGGGTCAATTTCCCAGTTTGTGAAACCGTCTGCGCTGCGCGCAACAGTCAGATGTGAGAAGCCCCGCATATCCTCTACGCGAATCAACAGCAGCGTCTCTGTGTTTAACTTAGCTGCGGCTGGATTAAATACCGCATTCACAGGATAAGGCCAATCTTCCGGGGTTAGTATCGGATTGCCTTTATATCTCTTAAACAGTTCATGTGCCTTTTTTGGCTCTGAAAGCTTAGCCATAGTTTCTGACCCAAAATATCAAAGGGTAATGTGATATTAGTTCGTGTATCACCTAATTTTAATCGGCAAGATGAGTAATTTACTGTAAGTCAAAGTGGAAAATTCAGACTCCACCTGCAAAAATCTTCTCGTAGAACACGTGAGTTTACACAATGGGCAGGAACCTCGCACTTTGAGAATCGGCGGCCCGATTTGCTATTGACGATTCTGTTCTATGTCCTTACCAACTGTGTTTCGTATAAACTTTGATACAATGGGCAAATCTGCATTAGCTCATCGTGTTGTCCATGAGCGATAATTTGACCTTCATCCATTACCACTATGATATCAGCGGTAATAACAGTGCTGAATCGGTGGGCTATTATGAAGCTGGTTCTATCCTGCATAATTTCCTCAATGGCCTTGTGAATCTTGGCTTCGCTGTCGGCATCGACCTGGCTCATTGCCTCATCGAAAATCAAAATTGCAGGATTTTTCAGGATTGCCCTTGCAATAACGATTCTCTGCAACTGTCCGCCGCTAAGGCCGGCACCATGCTCGCCGATTATTGTATCATAACCGTCCGGCAGGGGCGAAATAAACTCATGAGCAAAGGCACGTTTGGCTGCTGCTATTATTTCTTCTCTCGTGGCGTCGGCCTTTCCGTACCCGATATTTGCAGCTATGGTATCATTGAAGGTTACAACATTCTGTGTAACCATCCCAATCTGGCTTCGCAAACTAAATAAGGTTGCATCGCGAATATCTTTGCCATCTATCAGAATCTGGCCGGAGTCCGGGTCATAAAACCGCGGTATCAGGTTTGCAAGTGTAGTTTTTCCTGAGCCGTTAGGGCCGACAATAGCAACAATGTGTCCCACCTGCACCGTAAGATTTATTCCTTTCAGTACCGGCCTGTCACTGCCTGGATAGGTAAAAGCAACATACCTGAATTCTATTGTTTCCTTTAATTGCGGCAGTTCAATTGCTCCGGGTTTTTCAAATTCGCAGGGCTCATCTATGACTGAAAATACTCTGTCCGCAGCGGCATTTGCCTCTTGTATCTTGTTCCAGATATCGGAAGTCTTTCGCACCGACTCAGCGGCAACACCCAGCAAAACCAACACTCCCAGGAACTCGGTACGATCCATCTGGCCACGAGCGACCCAGTGCGCCCCGAATATCAGTGCAACTGAACCTGCTGCCATTCCAAGCACCTCCATTACAGGTGTGGTAGCGGCATCAACCTTGGATATTTTTAACAATTGTTTTAACAATCTGGTGTTTATTGCCTTGAAGATTGTTCGTTCATACTCATGGCGGTTATAGACCTTGACAACTTTAAGTCCTGCCATCGTTTCTTGGAGCTTTGCCAGCATTTGTGAGCTGGCCATTAGAGATTTTCTGGTAGCTCGTTTCATTTTTTTGCCGAAACCGACTACCAGCCATATTACAAAAGGGGCGCCACACAGGAAAATCAGCGTAAGTTGCCAGTTTAGCCACATTGCTGCTGCTAACATAAAAAGCGCATTTAGTGGCTCTCGCAGCGCTTTTCCAAGCATTATCTTTATGGCCTTACCCATCACGCTGGTATCGCGAACAATTCTGCTGACAGTGTCACTTGGGCGCTCGTTTGCAAAAAACCCCATAGGCATGTCCATTGCATGGCTGAAGGCGTCTTCCCTCAAATGGTTTATTCCCAACTGCACAACTTTCTGGGCTATATATCCCTGATAAAATTTCGCTATGCACCGAATTATCGTGAGCACGCCTATCGCTAATATAATGAAGATTATCGCTTTTGTTTTGTTTTCCCTGGTTTGCTCGCGTGGCAGAAAACTCAAGCACTTTTCTAAATGGTCCACATAAAATGGCTTTGGGCCTGTATTAAATGTTAATGTTTTAGTATCAGCGATACCTTCTTTATTGTCCCTGCGCAGTTGAATGGTAAGCTCGGTGTTCGCCGATGCGGTTGCAAGTGTTTCAAGCAGCTTGGCAGAGGGGATTTTATCCGTGTCTTGCTGGACTAAAAGGTTAGCTGCGCCAATAATTCTGTCGAGTTTTTGCAGTTCTGCTTTTTGTGCGCGGCTGTTTTGCTTAATATCTGTTACCAGCAGATAGTGGGCAATATCAGATTCAGTGAAATCCATTTTTTCCGGCACATAGAAGTTTATGCCGTACCGGTGTTTGCTGATTTTTCTCTCTACCCAGCCGTGCAGACCCTCCTCGCCCATCATCACTTTCAAAAGCGGTATGATGGTCATAAAACTTAGTGATAAAAGAGACGAGACAACCACCGCGCTGAGGACCACGACGATAATCCTCGGCCATTGAGGCCAGACATATTTGAATACACGCCTAAAATCCTTCATTTTTCAATTTTCCAGTTTTGGCTACAAAGCAAAACACGCTAACAAAACCTGGCCTTGCAGTCAAGTCTAAAAATATTGACTCATAGTGCCATCTCCGTTAGACTTGATTGTTTTACAGGATAATAAGGAAATGAAAATCGACGCTTTTGCTTTAGGCGCGTATGAAACTAATTGCTATATCTTGCGTGAAAGCGAGACAGCAAAAAACTGCCTGATTATCGATATAGGTCTGGACCCTCGCAGGTTAATAGAGTTTCTCCGTCATAAAAAATTAAATGCGGTTGCGGTTATTCTGACCCACGGCCACATAGACCATATTGCAGGTGTAGCTGCATTGCGTGCCGAGTTCCCCCACGCAAAGGTTTATATCCATAAGCTCGATGCTGACATGCTCACGCAGGCCAGCAGCAATCTATCTGCTATGATGGGACAGCTATTCACTACCGAGCCGGCGGATTCAGTTGTCGAGGAGAAAAGCATAATTGACGAAGCTGGCATCAAATTGGAAGTCATTCATACGCCCGGCCATACACCGGGAGGTATATGTTTATATTCGAAGGGCGATGGCGTTGTATTTACTGACGATGCGCTGTTTGCAGATTCAGTCGGGCGAACAGACTTTCCCGGAGGTAGTATGGAGCAGTTAGTAGATAGTATTCGGGAGAAGCTTTTGGTCCTTCCGGATGATACTATCGTTTATCCCGGCCACGGACCGGTAACAACAATTGCCCACGAAAAAGCCAACAATCAATTCCGGCAATAATGAAGTTTCGCCAAAATGAACAACAGCGTTAGAAAATTTGATGCGTTAGCTACTTTTGCCTGTATTGGCACGCTGATTTTGTGGTCAATCGGTCCGAATTTTATAAGATTCTTGGCCGGCTACCTGGACTTTTGGACGCAAAACATGCTGCGATACCTGATGGCTTGTCTGTTTTGGCTGCCGTTTTTAATATTTGCCTTTAAGAAAAAGCGAATTGATAAGAGCGTCTGGCGGCGGGCACTTTTGCCTGCTGTGTCGAATATTGCAATGCAGAGCTTGTGGGCCGCGGGTTTTTACTATATAGACCCTGCTTTTTTTGTTCTGCTGACAAAATTTTCCATTATCTGGGTAGCAGCTTTTTCGATAATCTTCTTCGTTGATGAAAGACCTCTGCTGAAAAGTAATCGTTTCTGGCTTGGTATAGCTCTGTCGGTAATCGGGGTGATTGGGGTGCTGGTTTTTAAGGAGGATTTCGCCACGACTAAAACTGTTACCGGTGTGGTTATTGCTTTAGTGACTTCTGTTATGTGGGCATTGTACGTAATCTCTGTGAAAATCGCCCTTAAAGATGTGGATTCC
>CAYTTK010000023.1:0-25164 GCA_964440735.1 uncultured Pirellulales bacterium | reverse complement strand
TTTGCCAGCCGCGAATTGTCGGAACAGTTATCTTGGCTCTGGTTATAGTAATATCCCTGGTTTTTTCCTCGCCTTGACGTCTTATCGTCAAGGTCACTTTCGTACCCTTTGGGCCTGTAATCTTGGCAACCGCGCAAGTAAGAGTCATATCCTTCGTTTCAATACCATCTACTTTTTCAACCACATCATCCGCATCAAGGCCGGAGTTATAAGCCGGCGTGTCAGGCAGCAAGCTTGCCACTGTCAAAAGTCCTTTTTGCTTGGTAATCTCTATGCCAATGCCCGTGAACTCATAGGTCATTGTCTTTTCAAAACTTTGCACCTGCCTGGGCCAAATCATAACCGTATAAGGGTCAAGCACAGAAAACGCTGCATCGGCAAACTGTGCAATCAGCGTCTGCTCCGGAATTTCCACAGTTGTCGAATTCAGCGCCAGCACCTTCTCAAAAACATCTACAAACTTGTCCTTATCAAAGCCTGTAGGTGATTGGTCAACTTCATCCCAAAGAATCGCCGCCAGAGCTGCTGACCAGGCCGAAAGTTTTCTACTATCAATCGGCGAAAAGGACTCCTTAAAAATATCATCCCCCCTGTCCCGACTGGCGTCGGGAGATGCAGGGGCCAATGAAGACACCCCAGTCAAATCTTTCGATACCTGCGAAGATGATAACCTTAAAACTTGACCCAACAACTGACATCGCTCGATAGCTTTGATTGCCATCTGCCGATAGTCCGTAAGGTCCACATAATTAACTTTCAGGTAATCAATCGCTCGAATAAACATCTCTTTCTCGATGCCCTGGAAACGTTCCGTGCGAGTCTCACAGGGGCTATCCTGAAAAGATGCTTCAATATTGGCTTTATCTATGAGCTTGTTGGCGTAATCCGTATACGCCTGGTTGTTTGGTTCGATGGCCTGCAGCCAGCTATAACAAGTAATGTATGCATCAAGCCATTTGCCTTGCGATTCATATTGTGCCGCCTTGTCTATTGCTTTCTGAATAGTTTCCTTTACAAACGAGTTGGACATAAGTTCCGGCTTTTGTTGCTCGTTTGCTAACTCGCTGGCCTTTGCAATAGTTAAGAGCACTTCCGAGATATCATTTATATCGCTCACAGTGCTCACGCTATTTACATCGTTTACATCACCGGTTTCTGTTTTTGTTCGTAACTTTTCCAGCTCAGCTAATTGTTCCCGGTACGCAGCTTCGCGGGCTGACTGCCTTGCTTTTTCAATCGCTTCATATTCGGAAACAATATCTCTCAGCTGCGCAATGTAAGTACTTTTGGATTTTTCGCTTCCTTCGAGAAGTTCTCGAGCAGCTGCAAAATCACCTTTATATATAGCGGTGCAAATCCGCTCGATTTGTGAAGTTGGTTCGTCAACAACCCCGTATCGAATCTGCGGCTGAATCGGGGGTTCGTTCGGTTCTGACGCAAGAGTTAAAGACGAAAAACAAAAAGCGCAGAACAATACCGTCAAACTCAAAAATAGGTAAGTTTTGAATCTTGAATTACGATTGGTCATTTTTCGCCTTACACTTTTCACTTTCTTCATGCACACTCACTTGCTTTTCCGGCGCAACCCAAGACTTGCAGCTTGTGTTGGACCATATCTTTGATAGCTTCTCTACCCGGGCCGAGATATTTACGCGGGTCAAATTCACCGGGATTCTCGGCAAAAACCTGCCTGATTTTAGCTGTAAGCGCCAACCGCAGGTCTGTATCTATATTAACCTTGCAGATTGCCATTTTTGCCGCTTTACTTATTGCCTCTTCCGGCACACCCATCGCATTCGGCATTTTGCCGCCATATTTGTTAATCAAATCCACAAATTCCTTCAGCACACTACTTGAGCCGTGCATAACCAGTGGAAACCCAGGCAGTCTGTCTGCAATCTCCTGTATTACGTCTAAAGCCAGTTTCGGTTCGCTCTTGAACTTGTAAGCACCGTGACTGGTTCCGCAAGCCACCGCCAATGAATCACAGCCGCTCTTTTCAACAAATTCTACCGCCTGGTCGGGGTCAGCCAGATGCTTCCTTACATCATCAACTCCGACAACATCCTCCTCGATTCCACCTAACTGGCCCAGCTCAGCTTCAACAGAGACATCCCTGGGGTGGGCATATTCGACTACCTTCTTAGTGAGAGCGATGTTCTCCTCAAATGGAAGTTTTGAAGCATCTATCATTACCGAAGTAAAGCCGTCGTCCACAAATTGTTTACAGGTTTCAAAAGTATCGCCGTGGTCTAAGTTTGTTGCGATAGGGATATCCGGGTTTTCTTCCACGACCACATTGATAATTGCTTTCAGATAGCTAATTTTCGCGTATTTACGTGCGCCTCTGGAAACCTGCAGGATAAGCGGGGCTTCTTCTTCGGCTACGGCATCTATAATGCCCTGCGTAATTTCCATATTATTTACATTGAATGCGCCAATCGCATAACCATTTTTATAAGCCATCTCAAACATCTTTTTTGTATTAACCAACGCCATAATACTCTCCTTGACTTTCTTAAATTTACCTTAAACTCAAAACTGTTCGGTCACCTGTGCCTACGCTACCACAGGTGCAGGCGAACACCTTATACAATAATCAATCGTTAATAGCCAGACGAACCGGCTAATCTCATATATCTCCTCGTACCGATTGCCATCTCCGGCACACCTTCGGGCCATATACTAAATACGATTGCGTTCCTGTCCAGCGATTCATCAGCACTATAGGTCAGTGCCCAATACATCCTGTGATAACGCCTTATAAGCGATATATCACTTAGTATATTTGCCCCATAGTCGAAATCAAACTGCTGCGAGAAAACTATCGTATATCGCGGGTCAAGCATATAAGTAGCCGCAAAAGTAAATGCATTTGAGCCTTCTTCGTCCAAGACCTGGACACGCCTTATATATCTACTGCCTATATAATAACTCAAATTGGGCCAGCGCAGGTGCGAAAAACCAATATTAAATTGCTGCACCACTCCGCTTTGCATATCAAAATACATATCAGACAATACCGCTGTGGTATCACTCATCCGCCAGACATAATCTGCACTGAAGTAATTGCGTCTCGGTCCAAACATCTCAAATCTCTGAAGGGGCGCCATAAGGTCGCCATTAAAGATAGCAGGCGCTGAAAGCACCCGCAGCGGCACTATCGGCTTGCTCCAGATAAACCTATCTGCACCGGTGGTGCTTGCACTTTCAGAGTCACTTACCCACGTAAACGCCATATCCAGCCGCATCCAGTCAACGGTCCGTGTTTTATCACCGGTGCCTCTTCTGGTCTGTAACCGCTGAGAAATACCCACGTTCAACGCATCATGCTGTTCGACAACAGAGTCGCTTTCGATATAACCGACGGCTGTCAGGTAAGGACTGACAATATGCCGGAGCTGGTTCAAATCCCAAAGCCGCGATTTGACATCAGGATAAACCTTCCAGTATGGCTGCGGTGATACACGCACCCCGGCTTCGCCAATCAAGACATCATCTTCACCAAATTGTCCTGCAGAAGTACCGTCCACAAGCGACCTTGTAAAACCGCTTCGGTCATCATAGCCGAAAGTTCCAGCAATAAACGGAACAACCTTAAAAGTATTCATCCTGAGCGGCATATCAAGCTCGGTCCTGTGTGATATAAATGAGAATATTCCTTCGTCCATCATTATCGCATGCTCATTGCCTATTCTCTGTCGCATCCGACTGACTTGAGTATCACTGTACAAAGTGAACCTATCACCAAAAAGTGACTGACCGGTCCAGTGAAACTCTGCACTGGGCAACTCCTCCAGTTCATCAGCAAAATTGTTTATTCGCGCCTTGCCCAGGAGGGAAAGGCCCCAGTTATCCTCAATACGCTTCAAATGGACGAGTGTTTCCTGCCTTTTATCTACGTTAAATTCGCCGCGGTAATACTCCTCTATAAAATTCTCATCAGATGCATAGCTAATCTCCGTAGTGAGCTGCCAGTTGTAGGGCAGAAAATGTCTGTGCTGGAAGCGGAATCTGCCGCGAAGGTCTCGTGGCGGCTCAAGGTGTCTTCGGCTGCTGTCCCTGCCAAGTCTGTCTTCGCCGCTATCGTGAATCACATAACCCATAAGTCTGCCGAAATAATTCTCTCTTTCATACTCAATATCAATGCCACCACCAACGCCGCGTTTGCTATAATAATCCAATGCAAGAGTGCTTTCAGTCCCTTGCGGCTCTCGTAATCCCAACAGCCGGGACAAATACCACCGCGTCTCCAACGCTGCCCCCCAAGTGCTGTCATAACCGGCATTTATGCTTTTGAATGGGACATCAGGCCTTTGCAGATTACTACGCACATAGGGCCAATAGAAAATCGTTCTATCATATATTTTCAAACGCACATCACGCATCTGTGCATCATAACTTCTGTCAGAAACTACACCTTCCTGCTCTTCAATGTTTGTTGTGTCGGTAATAATTATCTCTGATGCATTAAGTGAAATCTGAGGCAGGTAAAATTCACTACTTGTCAAAGTAATATTATCGGCTGCAAATTTATTTTCTGCCACCTGCCTTAGCTTCTCAGCTCTGACATAAATCGGGATACCTCGCGATACATCAAAATTCCTCATCACCGCATTTACCGCAATCGCCTTTTTCCCTTCGAAATCATAGTAAACTTCATCGGCCCGAATCGTTCGCTGACCTTCGGTCATTACAACGCTACCTGATAAATAAATCGCTACCACTGCTCCGCTGGCTAAAATATCGTCGTGCATATTGCGTATATCAGCCGGGGCACTATATTCGTTTTTCATAACTGTTGAAGACGCTGAGTCTTCTAATTTTGCTCTATTCTCTGTATCCCCAGTCTTTTCTATCGTTGGCCCTTTCTGGCTACGGCCTGGCGCTTCGCCAAGACGAGTTGCCAGCGACGAGTCAGCAGCAACGGGCGACGAGAATATAACAGCGTTGTCGGCCTGTAATTCCAATAAACCACCTTTCTCATCCTGCTTTTGCCACAGATAGAACCTGCCTACCACTGTCCCAATCCCTTTTTCCTCATCCCACTCTATTTCCGGTGCGACTTCATCAACGGGTGCTATATTAACAGGATACCTGAAACGAAGTTCCTTTGCTTCCGGTTTGACCGGCTTTTCAATTGGTTTCACTGCCGGAACTTCAGGCACCGGAATCTCGGCTTCAACAACAAATCTTGACTCAATCCCCATGGCCCGACACGAAGCAATGGCCTTTGCGTAAAGCTCCAATTCGCGAGGGTCAGAAATTTCTCTTTCGTCAGCTGTAACGAAAACTTCGCCGCTAACCTCAAATTGGACTATCATTGCCCGACCCTCTTCAACCGTCATCTGACTCAAATCGGTGGTCTTGGCACCTTCGGCTTCTTTAACAGATACACTTCCCTGCAAATAAGCTGTCACCTTATAGTCAATATGAGCGCGGCCGCGAAATTCAGTTTTTACACTTTCCAGCCAGATTACTGCTCTATCACTGGAAAATTGACTGGCTCCTATCGACATCGACAACCCATTGCTGAAAACGAGGATATGCTCTCCGGTACTTAGTTGATAGCTTATAAGCTCCGGCCCTGTCATGTGCAAATCCTGACCAACGAAGGCCTGGGCCTTCTGCTGAGGCATATCCTGAACCGATCCTGTTTCAGGGATATCACCCTCAATAGCTGACGAAACTACCGCCGGTCCTGTTACAGCTCGTTCTTCGACTCCTCTGCGAAACGCTCCGCCGAAGCAGGCCATCGAGACGAGCACCAAAACCACCAACGAAGAAATACCCAAAAAGGACAGCTTTCTCCTTCGTATAGTAACCTTCCGGCATTGTATATTTCTTTGTTTTTTTGACAAAATATACATCCTTGCCCCCAAGCAAAACGACACATCCCTGGTCCTGGCGAAGACGCCAGGCCGTAGCCAGACGAGATTATAGCCCGTTGCGTCGGCAAAGCCAGCAAAAATTGCATTTAATAGTGAGTATTTAGTTGCCGGGTAAGTGTATCCTGTAAAGCAAGCTATGCATTGTTATTTGATGAATAAATGAATTCTTAAAATCCCCAAAAACAAAAAAGGCGGAACAATTGCCGAATAATACTGTCAAAACCAAAGGTAAATTTCACTTTTGCTATACCCATGTTGTGCCGATATACTAATTATCAGTATAAAAAGACCGAATAAACAGGTCTGCTGCCCCCCACTCTTGTCTTCGACAAGAAGACGTGGGGAGAGACGCAGGGGCAAGTAAATTGCATTATTACGATAATCGAGTGGAGGCAAATATGACTGAACAATATCCTGCCTCGGCAAAAGTCTATTCGACCGCAGAATTCGGGAAATTCAGCATAATTGATATGTTGGCCTACTTCGAAGAGCACGGCGCAATGCGGGTTTCAGACCTGCATATCAAGGTCGGTGCGCCTCCTGCATACCGCATTGATGGCGACCTGGTAAAACTTAAAGGTCTATCTGTAACACCGGAGGTGGCAAAGCAGCTTATCTATCCACTTCTAACCGAAGAAAATCTAAATAAACTTTATAGCCGGAACAATGTTGACTGCTCCTACCGGTTCGGCTCACTGCAGTTCCGAATAAATGTCTTTCAGGAAAACGATGGAATATGTGCAGCGATACGGGCATTATCGCTGGAGATTCCAAAAGTAGAGGAAATCGGCTTTCCAAATAACGTCTGGGAAGATATTGTCAATCTAAAGCAAGGCCTTGTCCTTCTAACCGGAGTCACAGGCGCCGGAAAATCCACAACGATTGCCTCGCTAATCGACCGAATCTCCGAAAAAACCGCCTGCCGAATTATAACCCTCGAAGACCCTATAGAGTACCTCTTTCAGCAAAAATACTCTGTTATTTCACAACGTGAGGTTGGAAGAGACGTCAAATCCTTTCTTCATGGGCTGCGGGCAATGCTGCGCGAGGACCCTGACGCAATATTTGTTGGCGAAATGCGTGACCCTGAGACGATAGCAATGACGCTTATGGCCGCCGAGACCGGCCACCTGGTTTTCTCCACACTGCACACAAGAGACGTAGCCGGCACAGTGACACGTATACTGGACTATTTTCCGGCAGGCAGACAGCAGGAAGTGCGAAATCAGCTCTCTCTCGGGCTGAGCTATATCATCAGTCAAAAGCTTATACCTAAAAAAGATGGTAAAGGCCGTCTCGCAGTAATGGAAATACTTAACAATAACTATGCCTGCGCTAACCTGATACGCACGGGCAAAGTTGAGCAACTGTATTCGCAACTGCAGATAAAGACTCAAAACAAGAAGGATGAAAAAATGATAACCCTGGAAAAGCACCTGGCAATACTGGTAAAAGAGGGCAAAATTGACCTGCTGGAGGCAAAAAAGTGGGTCAACAACATTAAAGTCTTCATTGATGCTATGAAGCAGAATTAAAAAGGAAAAAAACATTGCTCTTTGTATCCCGCTCCGGCGAGACGAGAGCTCAACCGGGCGAGAACCTCTCCTTTACTACCATCGGTATCAAATTGCTAAACTTTATCTTTGCTTTGCAGAAATCATGCTTATATAATTGTTGATATAAAAAGGTCAAAATTAATGGCCAAATCACGCTCCTACAATACGTGGAGGTAAATATGGCTGAAGGATATCGCACTTCAGCAAAGGTTTATCCAACAGCGGAAAACACCAATTTCAGCATACTGGATATGTTGGCCTATTTCGAGAAACATGGTGCGATGCGCGTATCGGACCTGCATATCAAAATCGGTGAGTCGCCGGCATATCGTATTGATGGCAATTTGCTAAGACTTAAAGGTCCTGCTGTAATGCCTGAGGTAGCAAAGCAGCTTATCTATCCGCTTTTAAGCGATGAAAATCTGCAGAAATTCCGAGACAAGCACAGTGTTGATTTGTCTTATCGGCTTGGACAGTTGCAGTTTCGGATAAATGTATTTCAGGAAAACGACGGTATTTGTGCTGCAATTCGAGCGCTATCGCTAAAAATTCCAAAAGTAGAGGAAATTGGCTTTCCAAATGATGTCTGGCAGGACATTATCAATCGCAAACAGGGGCTGGTGCTTTTAACCGGAATTACGGGTGCAGGTAAGTCCACAACAATTGCCTCACTGATAGATCGTATCAACGAGAAACATGCCTGTCGAATTATAACCCTCGAAGACCCAATAGAGTACCTTTACAGCCATGGACAATCAATGATTTCGCAGCGTGAGGTCGGAAGAGATGTTGAGTCCTTCAGGGAAGGGCTGAAGGCGATGCTGCGAGAGGACCCGGATGTAATATTTGTCGGAGAGATGCGTGATTCCGAGACGATAGCAATGACACTTATGGCTGCCGAGACCGGCCACCTGGTTTTCTCCACATTGCACACCAGAGATACCACCGGCACAATCACACGTGTACTGGATTATTTCCCATCAGACCGACAGCAGGAAGTGCAAAATCAGCTTTCGCTCGGGCTGGCTTTTATCGTCAGCCAGAAACTTATCCCAAGAAAAGATGGCAAAGGCAGGATTGTAGCAATGGAAATACTTAATAATAACTATGCCTGCGCCAATCAGATACGCACCGGTAAAATAGAGCAGTTGTATTCTCAACTACAGATAAAAACCAAAAATAAGCCCGGTGAAAAAATGACCACAATGGAAAGCCACCTGGCAAAGCTGGTAAAAGAAGACAAGGTCGACCTGCTTGAAGCCAAGAAATGGGCCAATAATCTTAACAGCTTCGTTGACGCTATGAAGCAATTTTAGCGGATTTATCCACCAGAGGCGGTTTAAAGTATGTCAATCCGGTTCAACTGCCCCAACTGCGATGAGCTGATTGCTTTTGATGATAAACACTGCGGCAAACGCGCCCGTTGCTTAAATTGCGGGCAGCTTTTCATCATCCCTTCCAAAGACAATGAAAAACCGAAAAAAATCGAACTTAAAATCGAAAAAGGTGCACCTGTGCCCGGCTTTTACTATGCCGCATTTATTGACAGCTGGAAGTTATTCATCGACCCGGAAAATATTTCTTCACTAACATTTGTCGCTGCGGCGGTGTGCTTTAAGTTTTTTCTCGCGAGGAGCTGTTGTCTGAACTATATCTCATTCGTGATTGTCTGGGGCTGGCTGCTCGCGTTTTATTTGAATATTATTTACGAGGCGGCCTTCGAAATAGACCAGTTACCACAGATTCAATTTGCGACAAGTATTACCTTAGGCGAAATGGCGTATTTGTGGTACATTATTAAGCCGTTTCTAATATTTTTTGCGACTATGGTAGTTGTGCAGTTTCCTTTCATCATCACACTTATGCTGCTTCAGGATAAAGGTATAACATACGAAAATATGTGGCAGGAGCGAAGCGGCTTTTATTTGCTTCTGCAAGTGTTTTTAATCTTTGGGCTGTTTCTGTTTCCGATGGCGATACTGACTACAGCGGTGGGCAAGGACATAACTCTATTAAGGCCTGATTATTTTTTAGTCCCCATATTCAGAGCATTTTTGCCTTATATTGTTGTGGTGGTTCTTCTTGCTTTTGCCGTTATTCTCGAATTGCAAACAAGCCAATACACCGGTGCCGGGTTAGCAACAACGGCTAAGGATTTAGCAATAAATCTTGCCGTTCAGATTGTTGCGATAATTGCTATGCGTTCAATAGGCCTGTTCTACCGACACTACAACTGCCATTTTCTTTGGTAAGACTACCGTCATCACGTCTGAATCCGCCTTCGCCATGCGGGCTACGGCGGATAAAATTGGGTTTGTTTTGGGTTTGTTTTTTGGTTCATTGTTCATAGTCCTTTGCTCATATTTCTTTGTTTTAACATAACTTACGTTCATTTGAGAATTTAGCAAATTGGCTTTGTTTTGCATAATTTAGTTCATATATCAGCCACCGAGGACACAGAGATATTCAGCCACGAAGACACAAAGGCACGAAGAAAATTAACATTAACCACGAATAACACGAGTTTTTAATAATATGTTTAGCACTGCGTTTTCCCAGGCATTTTGTCAATCTGTGCTTTTTTGTGGCGAACTTTCCGTGATTCGTGAAACTTCTGTTCCGTTGCGTGCGGGGCTCCGCTATCGTGTGCTACCTGAGCACATTCGTGCATTATACCAGATAAGGCCTATTTTTCAAGGAAAATCTAAAAATATTCGGCCACAGATTTCACGGATTAAGAAGATTGTGTGGATTTTTCGACAAGGGAGATTTCTTCTTTGGTTAGGCCGTAGAGGTTGTAAACAAGCTGGTCGATTTGCTTGTCGGTAATGTTGATTTGACGCTGGAGTTTGGTTTTTTCATCGGGGACTTTTGCTTTGGCCAGCTTTTCGTTTAAATCCAGCATTTTATCAACAAGTTTGACCGTTTTGTCGTGTTTTTTGACATCATCGGGATTGTCAAAATCAATTGAGCAAATAGGTAATTGTTCAAGAAAAGTTTTCGATATATTGACTGTCAGATCAGAAGCGTTCGTAAAATTCACAACGTAATAATAGTTCAACAATCGTGAGTTTAATAGGCCTAAAATATACTCGATTTTGTATTCGACAGTTTCATTGAGTACGATGTTGTTTATCGATGCAAAGGTATGGTAGTGTTCACAATCCAGAGTCGCAACGAGTGGCCGATTGCCTCCACCTATTCGCTGGACAAGGATCTTTTTGTTAGCTTGCCATACATGTTCGGGTCTCGTCCGGTGTAGAACTTCTTTGTCAAATAGTATATATCTTCCCGGCCAGGAAATGTTGTAGGGGCCGATGTCTTTCCCCTCAAGGAACCTTTTATATTCTGACCCTTTTGGTTCAGTTGTAATATACTTTCCCTTTCCTTTATTGGTTACGATTCCTTCGATGATTTCCCAAGCCAAGGTGCTGAGTATAACTCCTTGCGATATCATTTTTTGAAATATCCGAAGGTCTTCTCCTCGGGCGAAGATATTGAACGCATAACTTGTGTTTTTAAGAAAAGTAGATTGTTTTATCTCGTGGGTATTCTGTTCCGATATTTCACCTTTTGTTCTGCTATCGATAATTTTTGTCGTTACACCAACGCTGGGACCGCCCTTTTCGAGAACCAGAATTACTGTGGCAGCGGTAACGCGTGGAAAAACCCCAGTTTTTAGATCCACTACTGTCTTAATTCTTGTCGTTTGAAGTATGCGTTTTCTTGTTGTATCATAGACTGTTGTGCGCAGGATGTTATTGGGAAGTATGAAACTAAACAAGCCCCCATTTCGTAGCAGATTAATTCCCTGCAAAGTAAAAATGGCGAAAAGGTTGATTTTCCCAGATTGTCTGGCCTTTCCCTTTGCTGTGCTATCTTTCGTTTGGAGGTAATTCGCGGTGATATAAGATTTGGTAGATTCTCCCCAATCCACATACTTGGTAAATATCCATGGAGGGTTTCCGATAACGGCGTCGAAGCCGGGGTTTTTGCGAGAGAAGATTTGTGGGAATTGTTCGTTCCAATCGAAGGCGTTTATTTTGTCGCGAAGTTCATCTGTTATATTATTGATATTGAGGTTGTCGAAGAAATCCGGGCCGATGAGTGAATTGCCGCATTTGATATTATTTCCCAAATCGGGCAACGCTCTTTCGTGAAATAGTCGATATTGATTTTCGAGGGTCTGTTGGTTTTCACCTTCGAGTACTTTTAATAATAGCGAAAGTTTGGTTACTTCAACCGCCTGGGAGTCAATATCGACGCCGAAGATGCTATTTAAGAGGATACGTTTTTTCTCATAGGCGGTGAGGCGGTAGCTTGAGATTGTTTTGTCACTATGCTCCTCGCAATGACGTGGAAAAGCCACCTCATATATAGGTGGATTTTTCATTTTGAGGAATTTTTCGGGGTTATTATCTAAATACCAGTCGAGGTGATAGTTCAATAGATACGTATAAGCACCAAGAAGAAATGAGCCGGAGCCACAAGCAGGGTCAAGGATTTTAATAGTTTCGATTTGTTTAGGAGATTTTCCATCGATGAGTTTGCCAACGGTATTTTTGACGATATAGTCAACGATATATGCGGGGGTGTAGTAGATGCCGCCTGCTTTTTTGACTTCAGGTTTTGGTTCGATTTTTACACGACGGGCAGGGCTGACGGAGATGACTTTTCCGAGGAATTGTTCATAGACGTTGCCGAGGATTTCTGGTGGCAAGTAGGAGAATACGTAAGGGCATTGAGGATAATAGAGCGTATGTAGAATCCACTTTAGGTCTTTGTCGTCAATAATAAGATTTAGTGTAAGTTTATCTGGTGGCTCGGCTCTATCTTTTTCATCGGTAAAATAAAATAGGCCTGAGTTGTATTTCTGGTCTGCTTTCTCGAATATTCCGCAAAGCCGAGGGTAAGTTCGGTCGCCGCTGCTTATCGCTCGAAGCTGGCCATAAGGCTCGATTCCTCTGTCTTCACATAATCGCAGAAAGAGGATTCTATCGATGGTTTGCTGAACAGCGAAGTTTAGTTCGCGAATCGAGAGATTTCTATTTCTTAATGCGATGATTTTTGCGAGCATATCGCGCCATTTTTCGATTTCAGCGAGAAATTCGTTGTCAACTGTCGTTGTGCCGCGTTTGCCTTTGGGTGAGATAGCAAATTTATCGAATGAACCTTTTAGCACAGCGTCTTTGCTGAAAACCTCGGTAATCTTATCCCATTTGGAAATATAATCTTTATAAGTGTATAACATAATCCTTGCGGTACTGGACCTGTCTGTATGTTTAGGTCTGTATTGGCAATCATATACCGCGAATGTCTCAAAGTTAGTGAGAATTGAGAGAGGCAGTTTGGCTGACCATGCGTAACGTCTGAGTTGATAGGCTGAATCAGGGTCGGTATTAATATTAATTGAAGGTTTCTTTGCCTCAAGAAAGAATTTGCGCTCCTTCCCAATGCGAAAACTGTAATCAGGAGCCTTGGTCTCACCAGAAATTTTTATGGAGTTCTCATGGAGGACTTCTCTATACTGAGGTGCAAAACCTTGTTTGTTGGTCACATCCCAGCCGAGTTCTTCAAAAAGTGGGTCGATGAATTCTCTGCGAAGCTGGGTCTCGTTATATTGCTGTGAATGATATGCCTCGATATTGCGGTCGAAGGTTTCAATAAGTTCTACAACTCTGGAGGGGACTTTAGCCATCTAATCGTATCCTATATTATTAACAATGGGAAATAACCGCCAGTTTACGAGAAGAGTACCAGATTTATTCGTAAGTGTCAATTACTCGATATTGCTCCCTTCGACCTCGCTCACCACAAGTCGCTCCCTTCGACAAGCTCCCCGCTTCGCTCTAAACGGCAGAGCTACGCAGGGCAAGCAGGACAGGCAGGGCAGGTCCGTGTTAATCATCCTTCGTCCCTTAGGGACTACGGAAGAACCAGCTACGAAGGACCTCGATTAGATAGCATACGGCACCCCGAAGAGATAACTTCGTATCTCATGTGGTAAGCATCTCACGAGGCGGGCAGGAGGCGTTGCAGTAGCTCCATTGGTAAGCCCATTACGTTTGTCAAACTGCCTTCGATTTTTTCAATAAACTCGTCTCCGTTCTCTTGTATAGCATAGGCACCAGCCTTATCCTGCCAGGAGCCGCCTTTAATATGCTCAGCGATTTGCTCATCGGTCATTTTCTTCGGATAGATAGTTGTACTATCGCTTTCAACCACCTCGGTTTTATCGCTTATTTTAACGATTGCGATGGCGGTTATCACCTTATGAGGTTTGCTGAAAAGTTTTTTTGTAATCTGCTCTGCCTCTTTTGCGTTGTTGGGTTTTCCAATAACTTGCCCGCTGAAATCCACAATGGTGTCGGCCCCAATTACCAAACAGTCCGGGTGCTTTTCAGCGACGTTTTTTGCTTTGGCTAACGCCAGACGTTTAGCATATTCACAGGGGCTGATTACATCAGTTAAAAAAGACGACTCGCCCTGTCCCACCGTGGTGCGGGGCTCGTTAATATTGGGGCGGACCGATGTGAATTTATAGCCGGCCTTTGCCAATAGCTGTCTTCGCCTCGGCGAAGCCGAAGCGAGAATAATGGGGCACTTGCCTCCGGGGCTACGGCTGGGCCTTCGCCCAGACGAGTTGGCGGAGCTGGGTTGGAATTGCTCAGGCATAACTATCGAGACTTTAGTCCTGTGTCTTGAGTTTGCTCTGATAAACTATCTGCCTGCAAAAAGCCAGATACTCTCTTTCGATTTGTTCAAAATCGTCGCCGACATACAACTCGAACAGCAGCTGGCCAACGGCTCGATTCCACCGAACAGTTCGCGGCAGGTTTCTGTTAATCGCAATCCTTTTGGTTGTTGTATCGAGCGGCCAATCTCCCTTTAGACCATCTAAAAGTAACCGACGGTAATTCTTCAGCCGCTTCTCATAGCCGGCTTCCCGAAGAAATCGCACCAGTGCGTAGGACTGGCTGTAAAAGGCCATTACCGCTTCAGACTCATCCGTAGCAAGAACTTCTCCGGGGTCTATAGCAATTAATTCCCTCAGTGACATCATTTTGTTTTTTATCAAGGTATCCTTCAGCGCATTTAATCGATATGCATTATCAACCGGCTCAAAAGAAATCATTCCCTGGTCGCTTTTGTATGCCTCAAAGAGCATCGCCACGCCCTCATCAAGCCAGCTTGGCAGGCGAAACTTAAAAAGTCTGCTGTTAAACTGATGCCAGCCCTCGTGCCCGAGGGCTGTAAAAGTCCGCTCTATGCCGATATTATATACCACGCAAGCGTCATTCAGGTAATAAGCACCTGCCTTGATTTTTAAAAAAAGCTCCGCCTTATCACCAGCAAAGCTTTTTGTAAAATCCTCCCACTGCTGGCGGTTGGCAAAAAGATAAATGGTTAATTTGGTTGTCGTCTCGATGGATTCGGCTAATTGACTATTATAGCTGCGATATGCCGACTCGACAAATTCCGGAACCGCCCTAAGCATCAGTGGCTCCAAGAGTGTTGTGAGAATCTCGTAATGGGCTGTAGTAAGTTTTAATCCCGGCCCATACTCATTTTCCCACACTTCAACCGATTCCAATTTCCGTAAATTCTGCTTCTGCAAATACTCGACCATACCGGCGGGTGTATCGAGTTGCCGGGCCAAATTGCTGTACGTTCCGCTTTTATGGGTCCGAAAACATCCAGCAAAGCAAAAAACCACAATTAACCAAATTATTGCATACTTTCTTACCACGATTATATCTTCGGTGATTTTAAGCCACAGATTTAGCGCCGTAAGGCATCCTGCGGACTATCGCCACTTCATGTCACAGATTATATGGATTTATTTTTTAGCAGGAATTCTCCCAAAAAATGTCATTCCTATGGAAGTAGAACTCAAAAGTATAAAAAAACTGTGTCGTTTTGAATCCGTTTGTGGCTTTTTTTCTCACAATTCACTGAACGCCGCCCCGAAGACCTCTGCAGTAAATAGATAGACTTCCGTATCCGGGTTCTTCCAGGCATCAGCGACAAGACCGGCTTTGTGGGCACAGCAATAAGAAAGAAACTCCTCTCTGCTCCAGCCGGTTTCGGTGGCAACCTGAGGCAGAAAACACCCTGAGGAACGCCCACTTTTTACGTATATACCATCAATCCCAAGCCGCAAGCTCAGCGGGTCATCTGTGCGTTGAAGCGGTGAAAGAACGGATATCTCAATATCCAGCTGCTCTAATTCACCAGCGGTTATTGGGTCGGCAAGGAATCGTGGGTCACCAGTGGCCGAGGCCTTGGCCATCTCAGCAACCAGCTCAATCAAAGGGCTTTCAGAGGTAAACTGGCCGATGCATCCCCGCAATCGGTCCTGGCTTTTCAATGTTACAAAACAGCCACAGTGTGCATTTAGCTCAGGGTCGTCCGACCCTTCGGCTTCGCTCAGGGCAGGCTTCGGCTCAGGCATTGTCCCGCCTTTAATAACCGCCTCAACGGTATCACGTGCAACCTTGAGTAAAATCTTTTTTTGCTCTTCATTCATAATTACCAATCACCCCTTCGATAAACTCAGGGCCGAACTGCTCACCAAAGTCAACGTCGAACCGCAATAATCAATGCAGCCATTTTATCACAAGGAATCCACCAATCAACAGCGCTGCAAAGGCGAGTGTAAGCCAGTTAAAATATTTTTCAATTACAGGCCTGATTTTTTCACCTTTCCACCCAACCAGCGCCGCCACCATAAAAAACCTTGCAGACCGGCTTACTGTTGATGCGATAAGAAAACCAACAAAATTAATCCTGGCCACACCAGCCGAAATCGTGCAAACCTTATACGGCAAAGGCGTAAAACCGCACGTAAAAACTATCCAGAAATCATATTTATCATACCATGCCTGAAATTTTGCAAAGTTTGCTTCTGTCAGGCCAATCGCTCCAAGATGTGCGTAAGCCCACTGACCTATTACGGTCCAGAGAAACGCCCCGATGCAATAACCCAGAATACCGCCCAGAACCGATGCTATCGAACACGCAAGAGCAAACCGAAGCCACTTCTTCGGTGCACCAAGTGCCAGCGGCGCCAGCAAGACATCCGGCGGAACAGGAAAGAAGCTCGACTCGGCGAAGCTGAGCAAAAATAACGCCCTTTCTCCATGAGGTGTATCTGCGAAATGAATCACCCAGTTATATAATCGCCTGTGCCAGTGCCACCATGCAACAGTCTGGTGACCGGTAACTGGTGACTGGTGACTCGATTCAGAATTTATTATTTCATCATTCGACATTCATCATTCCTGCCTGTCATTCCCGTGCGGACGGGAATCTATCTTTCTCTGAGTTCCCCTGCGGACAAATTTTGTATCAAGAATACGAGCAACCTGCTATAATGTAAACCCTGTTAGACACCTTATTTGTATTACATTATTAGCTCATTATGGTATTTCCAACAGGGTCAACGAACAAATTAAGCAGCTCAAACAGGGTACGAGAGGTTATGAGTTGTAAAAAGCAATTTGAAGTTATCAATGATGGTTTATTGGTCCGAGCACCTGCCAAGATAAATTTATCTCTACTCATAGCCTGCAAACGTCCAGACGGTTTTCACGAGATAGACACCATAATGGCCAAGATAAACTTCTACGATGAAATCCTCATCGAGAAAGGCATCGGGCTGCGGCGGGCTTCGCCCCGACGAGAAAGAACCGGCATCGAACTTATCTGCAAAGGTCCGGAATGGTCACCTGAAGGACAAAATAATCTCGTCTATAAGGCCGCCAAATTATTATTGGAAAAATCCGGCCGAGCCTACTCCGCCGAAGCGGCTGCGAAGGCCGGAAAGACCGATATCAGAATCACACTGACCAAAAATATCCCCGCCGGTTCAGGGCTTGGCTCAGCCAGCAGTGATGCAGCGGCAACTCTTATCGGGCTAAACAAATACCTCGATTTACAACTTTCCAACCGCCGGCTCACCACGCTGGCAGCCCAATTAGGCAGCGATGTCGCTTTCTTTTTAGACGGACCACTTGCAAAATGCAGCGGAAAAGGAGAAAAAATCAAAAAATTGTATAAAATTTTTAACTTCTTAGCCCTGCTAATGCTTCCAAATGTAAGTGTTTCTACAGAAAAGGTTTACGCTAATTACCGGCACGACCAAGCACTTTACAAAGACCTTAAAGCCCGAATAAATAGCTACTTACAAAAAAACAGGATTGATTTAGTATTGAAATTATGCATAAATGTGCTGCAAAATAGTTGTTTTAGTTTACACAATGAATTGGCCGAGATAAAAGGTGAGATTGAATCATTAGGTATGGTTCCTTGCTGTTTGAGCGGCAGCGGCTCAGCTATGTTCTTTATTATGGATACTGACGACGAAGAAAAAGCTGAGCAAAACAAGCTCAAAATCGAAAAAAAATTTGGCTTTAGAACCATAATCGTCAGGAACAATAAATGGTAACAAGCCAAAATTGAGAGGTAAAAAAGCAAAAGACTAAAAAACAGTAAAATTTTTCTGTTCAAAAGACGAAAATACGATATGCGCAGTACCAGATACAAGATACGAAGTTAATGAGGCAAAGAAAATGGAAATCAATGAGGTCAGAGTCAAATTAGTGAACAACAAAGATGACAGATTAAAAGCATTTTGCTCGATAACGATGGATAACGAGTTTGTGGTTCGCGACATCAAGGTTATCGAGGGTGCAAGTGGTTTTTTCGTCGCTATGCCTTCGAGAAAGATGAGCGACCATTGTGAAAAATGCGGGGGCAAAAACCATCTCAGAGCTAAATTCTGCAATAACTGTGGTGCGGCGCTTATGGAAAACCGGGCCAGGAAAGACCTAAAAGGCAGAATGAAATTACACGCAGATATCGCCCATCCAATTAATGCAGAATGCAGGCAAAAAATTCAGGAAAAAGTAATATTGGCCTTCAAGGAAGAAATGGAAAAATCAAAACAGCCGGATTATAGGCCGGTCGAAATGGACGAACCTGATGATGATGTTCCTGAAGTAGTCTAATTAGTTAAAGGTACGCCGTTTTGTAGTAAACCGCAAAATGGCAGCCCAAAGATAAAAAACGCGGATATCAACCAATCCCCTGCTAATCAGGCAGATATTGAGCTCCTATTCAATTGTTGGAAGATTCTCAAGGGCGTTAAAATATGCTCGATAAACCTACAAATGCAGTGCAAATCCTTTTATGTAGTAAGGTCCTCAAGAACCTTATCGAGAGCAATATCCAATCTCTTGTTGAGGTCGTATTTGCCTTCGGTAAGCTGCTGACGAACATCAAGCACTTTTTCTTTGCGAACTTCCGGCAGCGATGCAATCTTTTTTAGCACTTGGCCAATAGGTGTAGTATTGATATTTTCGAGGATCTGTTCCATAAGCAAATCCTTATCATCAGCCAAGTTCCTGTTGGCAGTATCTGCCTTTTGATTCTGGCTTTCAGAACGGCTGTTTGAGTTAAAATGCTTCATTAAACTTAAAAACCTGCAACGCACGGCATACTTTCAGGTAGAAATGTCCGTATTTTTGCCCAAAAGCCCTAACCACTATATCTTGTGTGCCCCCTGAATCCCTTCTGAGGCCGAAAACAAATTATCAACCTTGATATCGACAGGAGCAGCCAAAAAACTTTAGAAAAGTTTGGCTCTTAGCTAACCGCTAAAAAAAACTAAAATCACATCAGGTTGAGCCCAAAACCGGTTTAATAATACTAAAAATCGGTCTTTAGAAAAACAACCTCCAACATCCCAAATTAGAGCCAAAACAGACATAGAAGTTTATATGGGAAAGCTGGGCAATATACTATATATTGTGATAGGTAAGATTTAGAGAATGCAAAAAAGAACACAAGCATATGAGAGGGCAGAAAGAGTCTACTTCTTATGTATTTACGCCCTTATCAGTAGTAATACTTGAATTTGAGGTCTATGTCCCAGGCATCAGGCAGACCCTTCTTTTTGGTAAGTTTCATATTGTTACACCGTAAATTCGCCCAGCGAAGCTGTATCACCGAAAGAAACTTTGCAAATTTTTCCAAATCAACCTGTCTTAAAGCTATATTGGCACTCTGGCTTTTTTGCTTGTCTGAGGTCATGACTATCCCTGAACTTAGTTTATAACTTGCCGATGGTATTCCACACAGGTTGGCTGCCTGCTGGACTGCACGGGCATAATCAAATTCATCAGCATCTATTTTCGGGTCAACAAGCTCCAGCCGCTCAGGGTCAAGCTTAAGAATCTCATCAATTATGACACCAGCATCTTTATAATCCTTCAACTCCTTATTCAGGTTGTCGTTTGCCTTCGGCAAAGATACACCCCAGATAAGCAATGGCCACAGAGCAAATACAGCCGGAACAAGTATATAATACAAAGTTGGATTTCTGTATATGTCCTTCATAAAACGAATCCTAAAAAATTATTTAGCTCCTTTACTTCACACTCAGGATAACAGTTCTTAATTTTTCGGCACAACCGTTATGGTAAAATTATCACGCCCTTCTTTTTCATAGAGTCCCTGCGACAAAATCTCCAGTTGGGCTTCTTTGACTGCTTCGAATAGTCTTAGTGTATTTCCGCGACTGGAGGTATCACCTGCTATATTAATACTCTTTTCCGTGATTGTAATCGAATCAATATTTAAGCCCGTTTGTGCCGCCTTATTGTTAAAGGCCTGGAGCACCATAGTCAGCTTTGATGATATTGATTTTTCTCCTTCGGCGTTTGTCAGGCCTTTCCTGACATCCTTGATGCGTCTTAATTCGCTCTTGAGCTTTTTCACGGGGTTAGTTTTAGCCGGCAGTTCTTTGGCTAACATAACTGCTGAATAGTCTTTCGCAAATTTTTTGCGTGCGGCGCTACGACCCCTGTTTATTTTCCATAAACTTGTTTGAAAATACAGGCCAACAGCAAACATAAGGACAATGACGGAATAACTTGCGACCTTCAGTGCCTTTTGCAGCCGAACCTTTTTGCCCTGATAAGGCATAAAATCATTGCGGAAATTAGTGCTTTTAGTTTTTTCCTGGTGAGCCAAAGCTGCTCCATATGCTATTGCAAAATCAACCGGAGTGTCACAATTAGCCAGAGTTTGAGGGTCGGTTGCAACAGTGCCGGCCAAATCAAGGGCACTGACTTCGATGCCCAGCTTATCGCTGAGCTGCTTATAGTCTATAGAGCCAGACGAGTCGAAGACCTTAAGGCAATTTACCGGCTCGCCGATTTGAGCCAATGCAGTGGTCATAAGCACTTCTCTTGCAAGCAATCCGTTTCTGTCCTGTGTTGAGCCGATTAAAAATGTTCGTACTATTGGTGTTTTCTGCGCTGCTGGTCCTGTGGATGATTGCGGGACAACCAGGTAACCGCTGCGGCGAGAAAGCATACCAAATAAAGTCCTGCCTCGCTGGGACTCGGGCGAAGATATTTTTTGGCAAATCAATCTCGACAGACAATTAACATCCGGCTCTATGGTTATCGGGTCTATATTATTACTTTGTAAAGCAAGAAGAATATCCGATAGTATTTTCCGCTGTGCAGTAAAAACAGATAATCGCGAGCCGGCCTGGTCGCTTGAAATTATATCGAAAGCTATTGCAACGTCGGTTATATCCTTGGCAAGTGCCTCCTCCGTATCAAACCGGACGGTTGCAGCGATTTGTTTCAGCTCAATAAAGTCACTGTGCACATTGTGCTGCATAAACATTGCACAATCCAGAGCCACTGCAACTTCTGAAAACGCCAATTCTCTCTCAGCACAACCCTGTGAAATAAGAGTTGCCAGCCCTTGTGGATTTTGCCCCTGCTGCTCCTGGCTGGAGACGTTGAAGCAACCCAAAACGCCGTAGTCCCGACCTTGCGAACTAAGGCAAACCACAGTTGCTTTGTCTTTGCTCAGATAAATTCCCAAGCAGCTCTCAGGTTCGGCCGTGTCCGGCAAAGCCCTGAAAATCACATTACGTATATTGTATTTCATAATATATTAGTTTTTCACACGACACACAGTGCACATCACTCACGTTGAATACTCAGTCGGAGATTACAGCAACCCGATTTAGTGTTTTGCCTTCTTTCGTTACTGCTATAACAGATGATGCCGTGGCTACGCCACTGGTAGCTGTTACTTTAATCGTGAAAAAGCTACTGGTGGTCGTAATGTATTTTTCACATTTTTTAAGCGAATCAGAATAGCTAAATAATGCCTGCCTCAAATCTTCTATGTCCTCAAACGGCTTTATACGTCTTCGCTGTATTATTGCTTCGGCGATAGCAGGAGCATCAGAGGGGCCGCCAAAAGCAAAAGCCGCCTCCAATACATGCCGAGGTGCTGTATTTACATTGACCTTACTCGAGCCCCACATTCCCACATATTTCAGAGCTGATTCTTTCCTGCTTTCACTAACTACAGTTGGTCTGGCGAGTAACTCGGTTGCTCTTTCAAACAACGAACTGTGAAGAAGCTTTGAAAAATGGTCAGTCTGTTCTTCAATTTGTGCGGAGACAGGTATGGTTCTTCTGGTTGACCTAACTCTGGAAGCTCTAGTTCTTCTTCTTCTTGCGCGTCTGACTGCTGCCTCTGCTCTTGTTATTCTTTCAATTCTCGTTATCGGCTTGAATTCAAGTTTGAACGGTTTAATTTTGCTTATTTCTGTTAACTCCTGTCTTAGTAAATCACGTGGACCCAAGTCCTCACCCAAGGACACATCCAGTGCATCACTGACATCCATCCAGTCGCAGAAAGTATCGAGCGCCGCTTTGGCTTCACGCTGAACCTCTTTATCATCGAGCAGCGCCCAGCCGACGGGATATTTTGCATTTTCGTCTTCAATTTCAATCTTAACCGTAGCTGTGCCAATCTCGAACTCGAACGGTTTTGCTACAAACGGCCAAGCAGGGCCATATGGACCACGTATTGTCAGAGGACTAACATTGCTAACGTCAGTAGCATCATCAACACCATTAATATCGTTGATATCACCAAAACTGTTGACATCCTTAAAACTCCTGTCTTCGTTTGTTTCTGTGGGCCGCAATTTGCCAGCCTGCTGGGCTATAAGTTCCTGGTACTGAACCTCGCTAAAGGCAAATAAATCGGAAAAATCAGGCTCATTAGGACGGCTAATCAATTCCGGCTGGATATCTTCCAGCGTGGCAAGTGCGTACTTTACCGCTGAGTCACAACCATAGCGAGCTTTGCTGTAATCTATAATATATTGCTCCCGGTGGCGCTGTGCAGACACACGACTGCTCAAGGTGTAACCCAATGTCGAAAGCACAACTAACAACACTAATGTCACCAGCAGCACAATGCCCAAGCGATTTTGGGTAACGTGATTATCCAAACTGTTGTTATTCATTATTCCAGTTTTTCTTAATCTTCTTCTGTCACTAATTCGAATCCGATCTTCCTGGTTCTGTCAATAGCTATGGTTCGTATGATTTTTTCTGTATCCGGCACATCCAACGTGCCATCTAACGTCTTATAGGGCTCTGCAAAAGAAATTGTTGCCACAATACCAGCAGGCAATGAATCCCCTGCCCATCTATTCTGAAATTCTTCACCCGTTGGGACCTGTATCCTGAAAAAAGTTACGCCGGTACAAATAGGCACAAAAAGCTCTCTTTCCCATCTTTCTTTTCGTGGATAACCCTCAAGCAGTTTATCCTCTAAATTGATACCGCTGTGGCTGCGGTATAAAACAAGACTATTGGCATCCGCTTCATGGTCAAAGTTGGCCTGCCAAGTGATTTCTTCAAATGTCAGCTTTTTATCTTGTTTGTCTTTGATAGTTTTTTGAATCGTTATTTTTGCTGTCGGCAACCCTTTTTCAAACTTATTATAAATGGTAATTCTCGTGTTAGAATCGGATGAAATTATTCTATCGAGGTCTTCAGCAATGCGCTGCAGAATCTCGCGGGGCAGTCGGGAGCTGTCGAGTTTGCGTGTAACTGCAGAGGCGGTGTGCTCAGCCCGGCTGTAAATAGCAAGCACCGTAATTAATATCATCGCACCTATTATTAAAGCCGCAAGCACTTCAGCTAACGAAAAACCCATTTGTCTGATAAGTTTATCAAAGGTTTTTTCCATCTATTTAGTCCAGATAAACGTCATTGAAGTCATATCTTCCATTCATTTCCCAAGTTTGTCGAATAAATCCCAGATTTCCTCAAAAGTCATTTTTTCAAGTTCTCCGAAGGTTAGGCCCGTTATCGGATCCACCTTGTTCCGCCAAGCCTGCTCTCCAGACTGCTCTTTACTTTCAGGCGTAGATTGCTCTTCGGTCAACTTTACTAAATCCTCAAGAGATGCTAACTGCTCGCTTTTAGCTTCGGCAGGGGGATTGCCACCACTTTGTTCGAAAATATCGATGTTGTTCTTGATAAAAGTGCCGTCGTCGGTCGTTAGCATACCATTGTCAACCCACAGCTGGATAGTTTGCACATCGACGCCGGCATATTCGGCTGCTTGTTCTATTGTTTCGAATATCGGGTAAGCTAATTGCGCTTCTTGCTGTTGCCGTCTTAAAAGTTCCAGCAACTGCTCTTTTGTTACGTTGGTTAACCAGTGCGTCAGTTCGACTGTTTGAACTTCCCCTGCCGTGCTGATATACTCAGCCGAGCAGACTGCTCTGACCCACATTCGTGCCGTCATCGGCTCGTAGAACGTCTCAACAACAGTCTGCCATTTTACTTCGGGAAACCTGTCACTTATGCCGAATTCGACGGTTTGTTTCACCGAGTCAGAGGCAAGAAGTTTTTCCATATTCTCGCGAGCAACCTCAAAGGCCTGCATACGCAAGGCCGAATCTGCCGCCGAGGCCACACAGCGATTTATAACAACCAATACACTCGAACTGATAAGGGCTAAGATAACCAAAGCGGTTACCATCTCCATCAGAGTAAACCCCGTTAGAAATCTCCTGTGTACGTGGTACACTTTGCCTTTGAGGCTTACTTCTAACGGGGTAAAAGCTCTGCGGCAACGTGTATACGGTATCTCGTATTTTGTATTTCGCATTTTGTGCCTTGTATTATGTTCAATAAGCGATTTAGAACGGCACTTCTTCTTGAGCTTTCGGCTCCAAAAGTTTAACATCGCCTTCTTTTAACGAAACAATCCTGTTTATCCGGTTAATCACCACAGAATATGGTTGTTCCTTTTCGTCGACCAGAACAATTTTCCCGCCGTATTGCCAACCCGAATGTCCTGCCCGAAACTTTGCCCAGCCGTTATTGACGGCCTCCCCATCGTCAAACTCAATATAAACAACTCTGCAATTATCACTAAAATAGTTTTCAACGATAATCTCTTCTTCCAGAACCTGTGACAGGTCAGGCGAAGTAATCTCACGAAGGATATAGTTTTGCTGTGTGGGGTCGATAATAAGTTCGTATCTCCTGTTGCTCTCGGCGGCAGCAACAGCAGCCATTTGAATCGTCGAGACAAGGTCCTGGACTTGCGCCCTAAAAGTATTTTTCCTGAGTGAACCGAAAAGATTCACCTGTGCTAAAAGCACAAACAGTGAGATTATCACAATCACCACAATCAACTCAGTTAGCGTAAGACCGTGGATGCGCCAACGAGCGGGCGAGTGAATGAGTGAATAAATTGACACGTCATTGCCTGTACGCATTTTCGTATTCACGCATTTATGAACATTCTTATCAAAAAGCATCGGTGCTGTACAGGTCGGTATCATAGCTCTCACCACCTTCTTC
>CAYTTK010000022.1:0-25184 GCA_964440735.1 uncultured Pirellulales bacterium | reverse complement strand
AGGTCAGGGGCACCGACCAAGGTAATGGCGCTTACCCCGTTAAAAAGCTCGGGCGTGGCTTTAAGCCTTACCTTCGCTATTTATTTTTTTACTCCGCCCAAAGGACAGAGCCTTCTTTCTAACGGGGTGAACTTACACCTATTTCTTCCAATTTCACAACCTCGACCTTAGTTGCGTCGGTCAAATAATTCATCCCATTAACTACAAATTCCTCTGCTGGTTTTAAGCCGTCGGTTATCTCATATCTGTCTGCCTGGCGTATTCCAAGCTTCACAAAACGCTTATGTGCGGTTCCATCTTCCACTACGTAAACATAAAACTCATCTATCTTGCCACCAAGAACAACATCTCTCGGAATAACAACCACATCATCCTTGCTCTTTGTAATTAAAGTAACTCTGGCAAACATACCGGGTTTCAGCAACAATTCGTCGTTGTTCATCCGTATTTCAACCTGTATGGTGTGCGTCTGCTCATCAAGAGCAGGATAGACAGAATACACCTCGGCGTTGAAGACCCTGTCTCCAAATGCATCAACTTTGATTCTCGCAGGTGTTCCAACGACAATTTCGCCACCATATTTTTCTGCAACTGCAACAACTACCTTGACAGTTTTCATGTCGGCTATTGTAGCAATCCTGTCTCCCTCTCTAATGAGATTGCCCTGGTCAATATGTTTAGCTGTAACTATGCCATCGATAGGAGAAATAATGGTTGATTCTCTCAGATTTATTTGAGCAAGCTGAAGATTAGCTTTGGCCAAATTAAGCATTGACGCAGCCAGCTGTGCAGCGGTTACAGCTTTGTCTTTATTCTGCTGGGTAGCTGAGCCGCCTTCAAATAATCTAATCATACGCTCTTTTTCTCTCTCGGCATCGGCCAACTCAACTTCCCTGGCCTGTAAATCCGCCTTGGCAGCATCCACCTGTGCAAGATAAATATCGTGGTCGATAACTGCAAGCCGCTGGCCTTTCTTGACAATCAATCCCTCTTCAACAGCAATTACATCACCACCATTTAGAATAACCTGTAAAGATTCAATTCTCCCCGGCACCTTCGAGGTTACATCTACAATGTTGTTTGCCTTGATCCAGCCGGTTACTTCTATTGTCTCCTCTATCGAGCCGGTGCTTACAAGCTCAACCTCAACTGGAACTACTTTTTCCTGTTCCTGACTTTTGGTGGACTTATGAAAAAAGCCAAACCAAAAAGTAACGAATACCAATATAAGCACCGCTATCCAATATATAATTCTTCTACCTACTTTCATTTTGCCCGCTCTGCCTTTCGCTTATAAAAGCCGCTGATGTTGTTTCTTTCGCATTTTTTAATTCGTCGTTGTTAATTTTTCCTTCGGAACCATTTGATTCAAGTGTTGTCAGCGATCCCATTGCTTTTTGCAAATCCAATTTAGCAATGATATGCGAATATATGGCCTGGTAATAGTTTGCCCCGGCGGTTGTCAAAGCTGCCTGGGCATCTATCATCTCCACCTGGGTGTTTGTGCCCTCTTTGTAACCTACCTCAGCAAGCCGTAATCCCTCCTGTGCTCTGGTAAGATTTAAGCGCTGTGATTCGACAAATTCCTCGGCATCCTGAATGCTCAATAAGGCACTGGTCAATTCAAACAAGGCGGTCTCTTCAGTATCAACTAAATCTATTTGCGCCTGTTTAACTCGCGCTTTCTGTTGAATGATGTCACCCTCTCGATAAAAACCGTCAAACACAGGCAGCGTAGCCATTACACCAACCTGCCACATATGCCCCCATTCAATCAACATCCTATTATGGGGGTCAGGTCTCGACCAAATATTGTCATAGTATCCACTAACAGTCGGCCAATATCGACTCTGGGAAATTTTAAGTAATTCCTTCTGATACTTTATATCAAACTCGTGGCTAAACAAATCAGGCCGACTACGAAAAGCATCCTTAACTGCCTCTTCCATTGTCACATTTGAAGGAGCATAAACCAGATTATCCGACAGGATGAAACCGCTATCCTGAGAAACACCCATTGCTTTAACCAGCTGTGCCTTTGCAACATTTATGGTATTTTTATTCTGTATGAACTCGGCCTGGAAATTCGATAGTTCCACCTCGGCTCGCAGAACATCAAAATCAGAAGCGACCCCGCCTTGCCGTTTCTGTTTTACATCATTAAGATGAGCCTCGGCCGAACGGACAGCATCAGCGCTAATCCCCAGCAGATGCTGATTAAGCAGAACATCATAATAAGAATGAGATGCAGAATAAATTACATCCTGCACCGCCACTCGAACAGTCTGGTCAGTGAGCAAAGAAAACAATTTGCCGGCATTTATCGTAGCCGGTATTGACCCGCCGGCAAAAAGGGGCTGAGTTACCCGTAGATTAGTAGAATAAGTATGTATATCACCCATTGTGATTTTTCCGCCTGGGCCACCGGGAATACTCATGGATGCGACCTCATCAATCTCCTGCCATTCTCCGGTAAGGTCCACACTGGGCAAAATCGCTGAGTATGATTTTAAGCGCTCTCCACGAGCAATTTCTTTTTCCTGAACGACACGTTGTAAAACCTTGTTGTTTACTAAAGCCAGCTTTAAGCAGTCCTCGATACTCAACTCGCCGCTTATACAGATTTGAGAACGTTGCTGGTGCTCTTTACGGCTTTTCCACTGCCGATAAGCATCATCTCTGGACAAACTAACATCTTCATATAATCGTTCACTACTGACACAGCCAGCCAGAAACAACATTGTCATTACAGCAAAGCTAAACCAAACGACTTTTTGCCTCATCAGATTCATATATTCCACCCATTAAAACGCACGAGCCATAAGGGCATAAGCAACACTTAATACACCACGACCAGTCACTGCGATTTTTCCCCGGCATAAGCCCGAATCCCCGCAGCAGAAAATCTAACAATGTGGCCAACTGCTTCCGTCGGGTCAAACTTTAACAATTCCGGATTATCAATCTGCTCAAACATAGTTTTTACTTGAAGGGTTTGCAGCAACTGTCCAATGAACGAAATAATCACCAGCTGTGCCTTCGCTCTATCCAGAGTTCTGCAGATTTTCATCAGGGCTTTTGAAAAGGCGTTCATAGTAGGTATGATAAGCTCTTCGAAAAATATATTGCCGGGCAAACGTCTGTCGAGCATCTCACGAATCATTAGTTTTATAAACCGAGGACCCTTGCTTTCGTCCATAAGCGAGCCAACAAAGGCATTTGCAAACGACCTAAGTAAATCTTCCAAACAAGGTTGCCCATTGCTACGAGACATTACACTTTCTATACTATCGAGGCGAGTCTCACGCAGGACACGAAGGTGGCGGCGCCAAACCTCGATATATAATTTGTCCTTTCCACCAAAATAATAGTTGACTGCGGCAATATTACACCCAGCTACAACTGCGATTTTTCGAACACTTGTATCATCAAAACCACGTTCGCAGAAAAGCTCCTCCGCCACATCAAGTAACCGCTCTTGAACAGGCCTATCAGAGCCAAAATTTAGCTTGTTATTAGCTGAAAGCTCCATATCACAAATCCCTAAACAACCGTTTCATACTAAAGTTTAAAACATCTGTTTGAAAAGTCAAGTGTTTTTTTTATTTTTTCCCAGGAACACATCGAATATTTATCATAAGTCCTTTTTTATAATGAGGATATACGTTCTTAGCGAACTTTAAAAAAGCTAAAAACATTCGGTAAAACAGCTCGATAGAGGTAAAAATATACACTTTGCAGGCGAAATATGACCACATAAGACATCAATCTAAACATCCTAAACAGAACGGGTGCATCTGGACTTTGTAGGTAAAATCGCATTATTGAGGTATAGATTCACGTTTTCGCGAGAATGATAGTACTATAAAAATGGTTTTTTTTGTAAAAAACAAGAGTAATTGAGAATCTGCCTAACAAACAACAGATGCACCCCAAGAACCCAATAACCCAAAAATTTCCTTGACAAATTGCATCATACAAGATAAATTGCCGATGAGGATACACGGAACGAAGTAGGAAATAGGTAGAGAGTTTTTTACCGTATAATGAGGAGAAGGTGGTGAGGAGCAAAACTCTTTTACGTGTAGCCCTTTACCCTCTTCTTTCCAAGGCTACTTCTGTCAATTTTAAGCCAGCGTCAGGGCACAATGTTTGCCTGGCTTATATCAAGTAGGCCTTAAGTAAAAAACGCAGATACCATAGCCGCTTAAGTTCTTAATACGATGCACTATATTTCTTGGTTAAAAAAGATAAAGATGCAGTCACAGAGGAGTATTATGGGTGGGAGAACAAATAGAAGGACCTTGCTCGTAATATCGGTTTTTCTGTCATTGATAGTGACGGAGACGAGCTTTGCGAGACAAATCTTCGTCGATGCAAACGCTACAGGGAAAAATGACGGGTCAAACTGGTTCAATGCTTACAACAGTCTGCAGGATGCCCTGAATGCTGCTTCAAGCGATGATGATATCCTGGTAGCCAACGGTATTTATAAACCCGACCAAGGCAAGGAGACCACACCCGAAGACCGAGGAGCAACATTTCAACTAATCAATGGCGTGACCATTAAAGGCGGCTACGCCGGTTCTACCGAATTTGACTCTAATGCTCGGAATATCAACAACTACAAAACCATTCTAAGCGGCGACTTGAACGGCGACGACGAACCAAACTTCGCCAATAACAACGATAACAGCTACAATGTGGTAACAGGTATGGGGACAAACAAGACTGCTGTGCTGGATGGCTTCATCATCAGAGGCGGCAATGCCAACAGCAACGGCGGTGGGATTTACAATTACAGAGGCAGCCCGACACTGATTAACTGTACTATCACAGAGAATTCAGCGAACGGCAACGGCGGTGGAATGTATAACGACCAGAGCAATCCGACGCTTGTGGACTGTATATTCAAGGGAAATACGGCGGGTGATGCAGGCGGCGGGATATACAACTCCACCAGCAGCCCAAAATTTACAAATTGCACATTCAGCGAAAACACAGCATTGAATGGAGGCGGGATTTACTGCAAGAACGAAAGCAACCCAACGTTAACCAGATGCACATTCAGCAGAAACTCGGCACAATACAGTGGAGGGATGGCCAATTACTTAAACAGCAATCCGGAACTAAGCTACTGCACGTTCAGCGAGAATTCAGCAAAGTACGGCGGAGGAATGCGTAACTATAACAGCAACCCGAAGCTAATCAGCTGCACATTCAGCAAAAATTCAGCCAGCAGTGATGGAGGCGGGATGAATAACAACGGCAGCAAACCGACACTGACAAGCTGCATATTCACGGGTAACTCAACAGCGGGCTACGGAGGTGGGATACGAAACTACGAGAGCAGCCCTATATTGACCTGCTGTAACTTTATCGGTAACTCGGCAGAGCAATGCGGCGGTGGAATATCCAATCATGAAAACAGTAATGCAACGATGACTAACTGCATCCTCTGGTTAAATAATGACGATAGTAGTAATGCCGAGTCTGCACAGATTGATACGTCCAGCAGCACACCAGCCGTCAACTATTGCTGCATCCAAGGATTGAAAGATACCTTAGGTGTAAGTGGTAACATCAGCAAAGACCCACAATTTATAGACCCGACTAATAATAACTATCATCTACCACCGACATCACCATGTATTAATGTAGGCGATGTAAACTACGTGGCTACGGGTGGGGAAACGGACATTGACGGCGAACCGCGGGTTATTAACGACCGAGTCGACATTGGGGCTGACGAATATAACAACCAACGCTTGGTGCCATCTATTTATCCCACCATACAATTAGCTATCGACGCTGCTTACCCCGGTGACGTCGTTGTTTTGAGCCCCGGAGCTCACACCGGCATCGGCAATCGGGATATCGACTTCAAGGGCAAGGCCATCACTGTCAGAAGCACTAATCCGAACCAGCAATATGTGGTTGCCTCAACGATTATCAATTGCGAAAACGAAGGTCGAGGATTTTATTTCCATAGTGGCGAAGATGCAAACTCGATATTGAGCGGCCTGAGCATCGTAAACGGTAATTCTACAAATGGTGGCGGAATATACTGCAAAGATAGTAGCCCGACAGTGGCTAATTGCATAATCAGCAACAATGCATCTCAATACAATGGCGGTGGAATGTCCAACGAAAACAGTAAACCGACTCTGACAAACTGCACATTCAACGAAAATCTTAGCCCTTACGGCGGTGGCGGGATAAATAACTCCAACAGTAATCCGACAATAATTAATTCAACATTTAAGGGCAATAAGGCCAAATACGGTGGAGGGATACACAATCGCGAAGAAAGCAACCCAACAGTGAAATACTGTTTGTTCAGCAAAAACGCAACGACCGAGGACGGTGCCGGAGTAAACAACCAAAACAGCAATCCAACATTGATTAACTGTATATTCAGCAAGAACTCGGCTGCCGGTAATGGCGGCGGGATATTTAACCAAAGCGGCATAGTGACACTAACCAACTGCGCATTCAATGAGAACAAGGCCAACAGCAACGGTGGCGGACTATTTCAATTATACGGCGGAGCAACACTGGTCGGCTGCAAATTTAAAGGCAACACAACCAATTGCCGCGGCGGCGGAATGTTCAACGGCAGCAACAGCCCAACCCTGACAAACTGCACATTCAGCAACAACTCAGCCAGCAGCGACGGCGGCGGAATGTACAATCGTGAAGGCAGCCCGGTACTGACAAATTGCATATTCAGCGGAAACTCAACGAACAACAATGGCGGCGCGGTATTTAATAATAACAGCCCCAAACTCACGAACTGCACATTAAGTGGTAATTCTGCAAAAACAGGTGGTGGAATTTACAATGACAATTCCAGTTTCAATTGCAACCCGACTTTGACTAACTGCATTTTTTGGGACAACCAAGACAGCGGTGAGGTGGCTAATTCAGCGCAAATTTATGGTAGTGTATCTGCTGTCACGTATAGTTGTATTCAGGACGCCGACCCGAATGACCAAAATATTTCTGCCGGGCTCGGCAATATTGTTGAGAACCCCTGTTTTGTTAAACTGGGCCATTGGACCGACCCTAATAACCCGAACGCACAAACCGGACCGCACGACCCAAATGCCACCTGGGTTGAGGCCGATTATCATCTGCAACCACATTCATCCTGCATCGATTCCGGCGACCCAAATTCGGACTACTCACTGGAACCTGAGCCAAACGGTGGAAGGATAAATATCGGCGCATACGGAAACACACGGGCAGCAACCTCCAAAGGCGGAACCGCTATTCTAATTGAAGATACAAATGACCCGTTTATACACACTTTTGCAGAAGAACCTCGACAAACTTACAGGAATTTTACTCAATCTTCGAAAAAGTTTACTGACACTGTCGAACGCCACCAACCTTTAGACTTATAACTAATTTAAGAATAAGAAATTATAACATTTTGTTAGACATTTCTCGGTCATTTCTAACTTCATAACACCAAAGATAATTTTCACATGCCTTTACAGAAAATATGCTTAGGAAAGTTACCTGCATTCTACAGAGCCATTGAGATTTCGGATGCTTAAAAAAGTGTATAGCTTTCCCTTGCTATTTACTTAACATCTGAGATACGAAAGCCAGATTGTATCAAAAAAAATGCCAGTTTATAGGGATTCTCGGATAATTAACTCTATAAAACTGCCAAAAATGGCAAAAAATCGGGCATTAAGGCATAGGATTTTATAAAAATGAGTAAAAATAGTTAAAATCGATAAGATTGGAAGATAACAATAAAAAAGATAGGTAATATAGGAAAAATTCTTAATTTTTTTATTGACTTTATCGCAATGCCTGATATACTCTAAAATCATAAGGATATGCGAGTATGGAGGGCTGCAAGGACACTCCACATGTCTTTCTACTCGATAAGAATATGTGCACTAAAGTAAAAAGTAATTAGGAGTATTATGTGTACTAAAAGGATTAAGATAAGAAAAAAAAGTTGAGGAGTTAATAAAAAGTGGAGGAGACAATAAGATGAAAAAATTATTAATTATTTTTGCAGCAGCAGGACTAATGTTTGTGGCAGTAGGTGAGGCCCACGGGGCCAAAATTGTAGTTTCTGATGGCTGGCTCAGTGCCAGCGGTGAAGACGGCTATGCTTGCGCTATAAGCTCCACTACAATCAATGCCCAGGACGTAGCCGAAGCTCATGTCTCAGGAACGGTAACAGATTACAGCTTCGCGAATGTCAACGCTGGGTGGTTCGAAATCGGTCTAATCACCAAGTATCAGCGGGATAGGGCGCTGGTCACCTATGGTGTGCCCTCCTACATGTTCAACCACGCGGTCTTCATGATGGCAATGAAAGGCAGCAGCGGCGATTTTGCTATGCCTTCTGACTACGCGGGAGACTTCCCTGGTGGCACAGGTGAGGCACAGGCCATTTCTGCACCGTTTGACTTTGACCTGAAGTTGATTCCCAATGTTGGTGGGACAGGCGGCACGGCATATCTGTCTATCGATGGTGGCCCATACGGTGCAGAGCTAACTTACGGCACAGACAACTGGAACAACTACGGTTGGAGCGAACCAGATGAAGACCTCTCTGAGGCCTATCTGCTCGTCCAACTATATACATGGGACGCTGGCGGGTCCTATTCTGTCGGATTCGAAGGCGTCAATGCGGTTCCCGAGCCGACTACGATTTGTCTGTTGGGTCTTGGTGGATTGACACTCCTTCGCCGCAAGCGCGGCTACGGAGCGTAAACTCTGCTGCGAAGGAAACGCTGATTGGTATCAAAGTTTTTGGTTAACCAATGGTTTTGAGTTAATTCGAGCCCCCCTGCTTTCTTGCAAGCCCCAGCGTCTCCCGACGCTAGTCGGGGCTGCGGGCGAAAGCAAGAAGGGGGGGCTCGTTGTATTTATGGGATGTCGTTAGACAGGTGTGTCGTACTACGGCTGGGGTCTTCCAGAGCTACGGCAAGGCCTTCGCCTTGACGAGCAGATTAGCCGGTCCGGCTTGCCTGGGCCTTGGCCCTTGCCAACTGATCCACCGCAACCGCTGCTATAATAATTGCTCCAATCACAATCAACTGAACATTAGTAGATATTCCGAGCAATGTGCAGCCATTTCGCAAAAAGCTTATCAATAGTGTTCCTATTATGGTTCCGGTTATGGTTCCTCTGCCGCCAGACAAACTGGCGCCACCAATCACAACCGAGGCGATAATATCAAGCTCGAGGGCGATACCGGCTGTCGGCTGAGCCGAGACGGTTCTGCTGGTTGCAATCATCGCCGCTATACCTACAAAAAGACCGGTAAGGGTGTATATGTAAATAAGATTTCTATCCACACTTACACCGGCATGGAAAGCTGCTTCACGATTCGACCCAATAGCATAAGTATACCGCCCCAACCGAGTATATATTAAAAGAAAGCCAGCAATGGCTACAATAACAACAAAAATTATAACAGAGACAGGGATGCCCAGAGCAATGCCACTACCAAGATACTTATAAGATGGCACATTATAAGGTTGTCCATCATTCATCACATACGATATGCCCCGAAATGCACTCATAGTCCCGAGTGTCACAATAAAAGGCGGCAGGTTAAGCTTTGTGATAAGCACTCCATTGGCCAAACCGCAAACAATACCCGTGACGATGCCGACAAGGGTACCGAAAACAAGAGCAGCTCCCTGGGGGTCCGTCCCACCGACAGCAATCATCGCATACGCACCGGTCATACCGGAAAGAGCCAGCATCGAGCCAACCGAAAGGTCAATCCCTGCGGAAATAATAACCGATGTCATACCGACTGCAATGATGCCGTTGACACTCGAGCGACGCAGCACATTCAAAAAGTTATCCATCGTCAAAAATGTATCAGGGGCATACGCTGACAGGGCACAAATAATCAGCATCAGACTACCAAACGGAAGCAACTGTCTCACAAATCTGCTCATTTAGTTTACCTCCACTGCTGCCAGATGCATAACCTGTTCTTGAGTAGTTTCGTTTGTTTTTAAATTACCCACCAGCCGACCTCGCCGCATCACCAAAATCCGGTTTGCTATTCCGAACAACTCAGGCAGTTCGGAAGAAATAAATAATACAGCTTTACCCTGCTCGGCGAGCTGATTAAGAAGTGTATAGACTTCCTTTTTCGCCCCGACGTCGATACCGCGAGTAGGTTCATCAAAAATCATAAATTTAGACTTGGCAAGAAGCCAGCGGGCGATAAGGATTTTCTGCTGGTTGCCACCAGATAGCGAATCCACAGGCGCCTGCGGCCCAAGCCATTTGATGTCGATACGTGAGGCGATATCCTCCGTAATTTTGCTTTCCCTGGCCGGGTTAATTATGTTCTTCATTCCAATCGCAACAAGATTCGGCAAAGTAATATTCCAACTACAAGGAAGCTGCAAACACAATCCGGTTCGCTTGCGGTCTTCTGTAAGAAAAGCAATATCGCTGGATATAGCATCGGCGGGAGAATCGATAGACAGCTCTTTGCCATCGAGCACGATTGTGCCGGAAGCTTTTTTGTCAACACCGAATATAGCCCTTGCCACCTCAGTTCGGCCTGCACCAACAAGCCCGGCCAAACCAACAATCTCACCGGCTCGAATGTCAAAAGAAATATCTCTTATCCCCCTGGCCGATGAAAGATTATCTACTCTTACGCAAACATCACCAATCTTTACATCGCGACTCGGAAAGAATTCAGTCAACTCACGGCCTACCATATAACGGATGATTTGGCCAATATCGAGCTTTGTAACTAATTCGGAATGAACGACCTTACCGTCACGCAAGACAGTAACATCATCAGCCAGGCCGATTATCTCTTCCAGCCGATGTGAAATATAAATGATGGAAATGCCTTGCTGGCGCAACTGTCTTACCACCTCGAAAAGCCGTTGAGTGCCCCTTTCAGACAGAGAGGAAGTCGGCTCATCCATAACAATTATCGAGGCACTTCGCATCAATGCCTTTAGCACCTCCACAATCTGGCAGTCCCCCACTGACAGGTTCTCCACAGCAGCAGTCGGGTCAATCTCAAAGTTTAACCTTTTGGCCAAATCTGTTGTTTTTCTCACCATAGTCTTGTAGTCAACGGTAAACGGCAGTGAACCAGGTGGTTCACTGCCAAGGAAGATATTCTCCGCTACGGTCAAATGCTCAGCAAGGTCGAGCTCCTGGTATATCATCGAGACGCCGGCTGCAAGTGCCTGCTGCGGCCTGTCAAATGCACAGGGCTGACCGTGGATTTCAATCGAGCCACTGTCTGGCTTATACACACCCGCCAGGATTTTCATCAACGTGGATTTACCAGCCCCATTTTCACCTACGAGAGCGTGCACCGTCCCGGCCCGAACAGTAAAACCAACATCCGAAAGTGCCTGAACGGGACCAAAACGTTTTGATATTCCCGTCATCCGCAAAGCGACACTGCCTTGACGGGATTCGTTCTGCTGATTTGCCTGTATCATTGCAGGTTGAGCAATTCCTTAATCTCAGGTTCTTCGAGGCGCTCTCTTGTCACCAGCTCAACACCAGTATCAATGTGTTTTTGAACCTCTTTGCCATCAAGTTTATCGACTATGGTTTTAACGCCTATATAACCCATTTTATAGGGATTTTGCACTACGAGCGAATCAATAACTCCGGACTTTAGACCGTTAACCAGCGCATCTTCCGCGTCAAAGCCGACCATTTTTATTTCTTTGCGTCCCTGGCTTTGCAGGGCCTGCATTGCTCCAACTGCGGTCGGCGCATTACACGCATAGAGACCATCAAGCTCGGTATTTTTCGTCAGCATATCTTCTGTAGCCTGCAGTGCCGTCTCAACAGTGGCCATTCCGTATTGCTCGTCCACAATTTCGATATTGGGAAACTCTTTTTTAATCGTATTGATAAAACCCTCTTCCCGATTAGTCGTCGATGCCGAGTTGGGCACATACCTGACAACGATTATTTTACCTTCGCTGTTAAGGATTTCTCCCATTCTTCTTGCCGCAAGTACACCCCCCTGGTAATTGTTTGTTGCCGCAAATGAGACAATCTTGTCGGTATCGATTCCCGAATCGATAATCACACAGGGTATATTATTCTCGAACATCTTCACCACTGAAGGCACAAGTGCCTTTCTGTCAAGCGGCGCAAGAACAATACCTGATACCTTCTGCACAATAAAGTCCTCAATGATTTGTATCTGCTCTTCCCTGTCGGTCTCGAGTTTCGGGCCATTCCAGAAGATTTTAACGCCGGTTTCCTCGCCCGCCTTTTCCGCGCCGGCACGGACCGACTGCCAGAAGATATGTGTCATGCCTTTGGGAATCACGGCAATACAGCGCTGGGTCCCACCGGCGCCCTTGCGAACAATGCCAATAACGATAAAAACAGCCGCGATAATAATAAGTATAATAATTGGCAGTATCTTTTTCATAATTTTTGCTCCTGAAAATTTCGTTTTAACAACTATAAAATAACCAATAACCATTAGAGTATATCCGCTTCGCAGCAGATTACAAGCCTACAACCGGTAAAATTAGCCAGTTAAAAAGTTCAGTTGAACCTTCTCGTAAACGCCTTCTGAACAGCTTATTTTGGCATTGTGAAAATTTGGCACATTTTCCTGAAAACAAAGTATTTTGCGTTGTTGACAAATGACGATGCCTGATTTAATATACTCCGGCAGTGGTTTTAGATCGGGACTCCGGCTGGGTTTTCGCCCAGACGAGTAAAATTCTGCTGCTTGCCCCTGCGTCTGCCGACGCAAGTCAGGGCAGCGGGCCGGGAAGGGTAATTGTGAACCCCGTTAGAAGCTCTAAAAAAGACAATGGTATAACACAACCCGGTATAAAAAACGGGCCTAAAGAAAATGTCACCAGAAACGGCATTTCTAACGGGGTGAAAATTTTAGTTTGTATCCCTGCTCGTTATAGTTCTACAAGATTTCCCGCTAAAGTTCTCGCCAAAGATACGGGCAAATTTCTTATCCAGCACACCTATGAGCGGGCCTGCTTAGCCAAATTAGCTGAAAAGGTGATTATAGCAGCCGATGATGAAAAGGTTGTCGAAGCCGCTAAATTGTTTGGTGCCGAATGTATCCTGACCTCGGTCGAGCACGAAAGCGGCACCGACCGCATTGCCGAAGCTGTCGCTGATATAGATGCCGATATTGTGGTGAACCTGCAGGCCGATGAGCCGGAAATCGACCCGAAAAACATAGATTATCTGGCACAGCTTCTGATAGATAATCCTGACTACCCGATGGCTACACTGGCTGCAGAATTTCAAAATGAAAAGCAAATAGCCGACCCTAATATTGTAAAAGTAATTACCGATTGCAATAATAGAGCAATTCTTTTCTCGCGGGCTGCTATTCCTTATAATAGAGAAAAAGCAGGTATAGGAAATATTCAACAATATTTACGACATATTGGGATTTATGCCTATCGCAAGGAGTTTTTGCTGAAAATCACCGCCCTGCCACAGACGTCTTTGGAAAAAATTGAAAAACTCGAGCAATTGCGAGCGATTGAAAATGGCTTTGGAATCCTCGTCGGCAAGGTTAAGCACACCTGCGATGGCATAGATACACCGGAGCAGTACGTCGAATTTGTCAAAAGATATAAAAATAGCCACAAAGAGCACAGAGTTCACATAGAAAAATAGAAAAAATTTAAAAATGGAAATTTATAAAGTAATAAACAAGTGGTTTGAAGAAACAGTAAATAACTTCATAAAAGATGTTTCACCGGAATATCCTGTTAATAGATTTTTGCTCAGTTCTCTTCTTGCCTTGAGAAAGTATACTTCTGCATCACTAACACTCATCAAAAATGACCACAAAATGCCAACAAAAGCACTGCTGCGAATAATGATTGAATTCTTAACAAAGTTAACGTGGTGTTTAGGCATCCACGAAAAGCAGATTAAAAACAGAACCAAAACCGTTGAAAAGAGGCGTAAGCGCTGGTGGAAGGCAACTGTTCTGCATAGAATTAACGAGGTTAAAAACTGGACAAATGTTTCAGACAGACGATTAAGAAAACAGGTTCAAAGTGAACTAAATCAACTGATGGAAATGAAAACACACTATGAGGAAGATATAGAACCAATGCCTATGAAATTCTTCAAGCTTTTGAATGAACTGCCTGATGAGTATAGGAACGACGTATATCCTCGATTCTATTTGAAATATAATGATGCGATTCACTTAGACGATGCAACTTTGGGACTTTTGGTGCGGAAGGAAGGGGAACATATCACGTACTATGAAGATTCGCAAGACAGCAGTAACGAACTATTAAAGCAAGTTGTCTATTGTGCTCTCATGATAAACAACTGGATCAGAACTTATTACGGCTGGGATACTAAACAGATGAGGCAAGAGCATGAGAATTTAATCAAGAAATTATCACCAAAAAAGAGATGAAAAAACTATTTTAGAATTTATTTCTAATTTGCCGATGAGCTTTGTGCCAAAGATAAAAAGGAAGGTTTATGACGAAAGAAAAAGACCTTTTAGCCTCAGTAAGTGACACTTCGACCGAGAGTGAGTTTTTCTCGCCGATGCCGGCTGGCTATAAAAAGGGAAAGACCCGCTATGTCTTTGTGATGGGAACGGTTATGAGCGGGCTGGGCAAGGGGATATTCTCATCGTGTCTTGCTAAACTTATGCAGGATAAGGGTCTGAAGGTCGCACCTATCAAACTGGAGGGTTATTTGAACATTGACTCCGGCACGCTAAATCCATTCCGGCACGGCGAGGTGTTCGTTCTCGATGACGGAATGGAATGCGATATGGACCTCGGCACTTACGAGAGAATGCTCGATATGGATTTAAGCAGGGTGAATTTTGCTACCAGCGGGCAGATATTCAGCTCCATACTGAACAAGGAGCGCCACGGCGATTATCTCGGCAGAGATGTCCAAATGATTCCGCATGTTACCGGCGAAGTGAAACTGAAACTTCGGCAATTAGCCGCTCAAACCAATGCCGATATCGTATTTGTCGAGATTGGTGGCACCGTCGGTGATTTGGAAAACGCTTACTTTATCGAGGCGACACGCGAGCTTGCCCACGAAGAAGGCCCCAACAGCTCCTGCTTTGTCGCCCTAACCTATATTCTTGAACCGCCGACCCTCGGTGAACAAAAATCAAAGGCAGCACAATTAGGAATCAAACAGCTTATGCAATTAGGTGTCCAGCCAGACATCATAGCTTGCAGAGCCACCCATCCTGTCAACGACAAGGCACGGGAAAAGATTAGCGTTTACAGCAATGTCCCCCTCGAACGTGTTGTGAGCGTCCCCGATTCAGCCAGCATCTATACGATACCAGCGATGCTCAGAGAAGCGAGCCTTGATTTTGAGGTCCTGCGGCTATTAAAAATTGAAGACAGAATAAACTTACGTCACGAGCGCAAGGCCTGGGCCAAATGGTGCGACTTCACCGACAAAATCGATGCCATCGGTCGCCAGATAAACATCGGCATCACTGGCAAATATACAGCCGTGCGCGACAGCTACGCCTCGATAATCAATGCCCTCGAACATGCAGGAATAGCTCTTGGCTGCAATGTAAAAATAAAATGGATTGAAACAACCGGCACTACCGATGAAAACGTGGCTGAAAAACTGACTGATGTTGACGGGATTATTGTACCCGGCGGCTTTGGAACCCGCGGCGCGGAGGGGAAAATCGCCTGTATAAAATATGCACGGGAAAATAATCTGCCCTATTTGGGCCTGTGCTTCGGCTTTCAAATGGCGGTTATAGAATTTGCCCGCAATGTATGCGGTCTAACACAAGCCAACAGCACCGAGATTGAACCGGATTGCTCCGAGCCGGTAATCGATATCCTGCCCGAACAGAAAAAAATCGAAGGGCTGGGTGGAAATATGCGTCTCGGCGGACAAGATATAGAACTGAAGCCCCAGACATTAACGTGGGGACTTTTCGGCAAGGCAAATTCGGTTAGAATGCGATTCAGACATCGATACGAGGTTGACCCACGATATATTGAGCAAATGGAAAAAGCAGGTCTGGTTTTTTCGGGGAAAGCACCAAATCAACCGATTATGCAAATATTTGAACTACCCCCCCATCCATTTTTTATAGGCACACAGGCACATCCATGCCTGACTTCTCGGCCGCTAAGACCCCAGCCGATGTTTGTCGGTCTTGTCGCTGCGGCAATACAGAAACGATACGGAGATGAAAGATTGACCGACTGTATAAAAGTTGTCCAAAAAGTGTGCAAACAAGACAATTAGCAACCACCTACAAAGGTTTGTCCGGCTGTTTCGTTAGCTTTTTGATTTCTTCGAGTTCCGTTTTAAGCTTCTCTATTTGCTGCTTTAGATTCTCGTTTTCTCTAAACATTTTTTCGTTTTCTACTATCAAACTCCCGGAAAATTCGTTCATCTGGCTATCGAATTTTTCTGCCAACGCTTCTTCCAAATATTTTTTTTCTTCCTGACACTCTGCAAGCAGCTCTTTCGGCTTTTTTAATACATTCTCGCGTTGCCCTTTTAGCTTCTCTATTTCGCTGTCACGCCGCTGTAACTGCTTCTTTAGCTGCATATTTTCCGCAGCTATAATCCTAGCCTTTTTTTTATCAGGTAGCTGCTCCTTTTCACAGCCAGCGTTCAACATAATAACAATAATACCAACCGCTAACACACATGCCTTTAGACCAGGACTTTTCATTCTATTATCCTTTCCAATAACGCTTTACCCAGACCCCCGAGGTTTAACTTACACTATAATAATACATTATTTTGTGTCAATAACTTGGCCTATTCGAAAAGCACTTTCAACTTTTCTTTATCAGCGGGGTCAATCTTGTTTTGGTCCGTCCAAACGGCCAGCTCCAAACTTTTTCTACAGTGACAATCCTCACAAACAAGTTCAGAATCACTATCCAAAACTGCCTTTATAAGATTCAGACAATTATCCGTTGCGTTTTTCAAATTTGATATTATTACCCGCAGCAGAGTTTGCTTTTCCTTTGCAGCATCGTGTTCACCACGTGCGGACCAGCAATCATAGTCACTAACCAAAGCAACAAGTGCATAGCAGATTTGTGCCTCTCTTGCCAATTTTGCTTCCGGCATAGCAGTCATACCGATAAGTTCACTACCCCAAGCTTTGTGCATAAGCGACTCCGCCCGGGTGGAAAATTGAGGCCCTTCCATACAAACATAAGTACCTTTCGGATGCGTCCTTATCTCCATATTTTTCGCCATATCTATAAGTATCTTTCGCACCCGCCAGCAGGTCGGCTCAGCCATTTCGCAGTGCACTACCCCAAAACCGCGAAAGAAGGTGCTTTGCCGTTTGAATGTCTTATCGATAAACTGGTCAACAATAACCAAATCACCCGGAGCAATTTTCTTTTGAAGCGAGCCTACTGCACAACTACCGATTATCGTGTGAACGCCAAGCGATTTGAGGGCAAAGATATTAGCAGCATAAGGAACTTCGCTCGGTGAAAGTTTGTGTCCTTCGCCGTGTCGATTCAAAAAAGCGATTTTCTTTTTGCCAACCCTGCCGAGCAAAATGGTCGCACTCGGCTTGCCGAACGGTGTATCTATATCGCGAAATTCAGCATCCGCAAGCTCCTCTGCTAAAGTATCGCCCAGCCCAGTGCCGCCTATTATACCGATTAATTCTTCTGCCATACTTTTTACCTTTCTGACTTCAATCGGCCAATATAGCAATTCTTTCTGCGGCCTTTTTCAATTACAGAGAAGCACGATATCGGTTAATCAGCCCAAAAGCAATAGCGACTACAACAAGCGCCGCAGTCCCTACCGCACCAATAATTATCCCATCGATGTTACACTGAGCCCATCTCCATGAAACAGGCAAGTCTCTTGCAAAGGTTCCCCAAGTAATTAGAGCGATACTGGCCGCAATTGAAGTAAGACCCTGCCACAGACGCAGACGAACTCGTAGTAAAGACAAAATAAACAAACCTAAAATCCCGCCTCCAAAAATGCCCGAGATTTGCCACCAAACATCCAGGGCACTTTTTGCTCTAATCATCAAAACTGCAAAACCAGTTCCTATCAGACCCCATATAATCGTCGCTAAACGCAGAAATACGACGCTGGCCCGCTCACCAATTTCTGGACTAAAATATCTCTTACAAAAGTCCAGCAGCATAACCGTCGCCGAGCAATTCAAGGCCGAGTCCACGGTGCTCATAGCAGCCGCTACGATAGCCGCGATGATTAACCCTTTCAAACCCGCCGGCACCTTCGTCGCAATGAAATACGGGAAGACCTCGTCACCTTTGGTAATCTCCTCAGCAAGTTTTTCCCCGCCGGGACTGTAAAAGGCAAAAAGAGCTGTGCCAATATAAAGAAAAATGGCTGTAAGGGGAATGTAAATCAGCATTGCAATCCAGATTGAGCGTTTTGCTTTCTGCTCAGTAGGAACTGAACTGTACTTTTGCACATAGTTCTGGTCGGCCAGCAGATTCCGCAGATTTTCAGTAACACCGTAAATAATCATCACCCATATCGTTCGCGAAGACAGGGACAAATTCCAGCTGCCAAAGCTGAATTTATTGTTATCAAAGGCCGTCTGGATGAGGGGCTGTGGACCGGAAAAGATATACAGCGATAAACTAACAGCACAAAAAAGAATGCCTCCAATCATAACAACTGACTGCATAACATCGGTCCAAATCACAGCTTCCATCCCACCAAGGAATGTATAAAAAATAGTAATTAGGCCAACAACTAAAATCACAACAACAATGTCCCAGGGAACAAATGTATTTAACAGCAGCCCCACCAGATAAAGAATCACTGCAACCCGCCCAACCATATACAGCAGAAACGATAACGCCGCATATATTCTTGCCCAGGAACCAAGTCTTTCCTCCAAAAACGAGTAAACCGATATTAGTTGCATTCTGCGATAATATGGCACGGCGTATTTACAAACCAACCAAGCCACTGGAAAGATACAAATTGAGAAAATAATAGGGTGCCAATTAGAATCGAACGCTTTGCCAGGCGTGGCAATATACGAAATGCTGCTTGTATAAGCACTCATGACGGCCAGACCAGCAGCCCATGCAGGAATCGAGCGTCCGGCAACCATAAATTGTTCAGCCGTCCTGCTTCTACGGTGATAATATACCCCCATCCAAATCAACACGCAGGAATAAATAATCAAAATGCCAATATCGAATGCGCCAAGACTTCCCTGCATAATTTTCCGCCTTATCTAAACCTGCGCTATTTATAATCCGAAATTCTTAGTTCATTTACATATTTTTGGATAACATCCCGCTCTGCACGGCGAAACCGATGAAACGGTTCCGCTAAGAAATCGCTGCAAATGCCCATACACGAAAGCACGCACTTCAGCCCTTTTAGGTAACTCGACCCATATTTTCCAACCTTGTAGATAGTAGTGCTGATTTGAATCACCTTTTTGTGCAGAGATTCTACCGCTGGAAGGTCTGCAGAGAATGCTGCGTTGTAAAGGTCCACATAAAGCTTCGGGACAAGATTAGCACCTCCACACACACCCCCATGTGCACCTAACAGAACTGTACCTGCGAGCAGTTCTTCATTACCTATAAGAAGGGAAAAACCCGGGCGGTCCTTCAGCAATGACTGGAGCTGGTGAAAACATACCACGTCACCGGAACTGTCCTTTAAGCCAATAATGCCGGGAATGTCAGCAGCAGCCAGAACGGTCTCAGCATGAAAGTTCTGCTTAGTATAGCTCGGCATATTATACAGAAACAATGGCAGCGGCAATTCAGGAGTTAGATGCTTGAGATACTCGAGCAGCTCTGGTTGGCCGGCAGGGAAGTAATAAGGCGGCGCCAGGACAACTGCCTGCACACCAGCTTCTTTTGCTTCGCATGCAATTTTTATCGACTCCACAAACGAAGTGTCGGTAATCCCCACTAATACCGGCACCCGCCGCTGAACCTGTGCGCAGACTCGCTCGATAAGCTCTAATCGCCGGGAGTAACTAAGACTTGGTGCCTCACCAGTTGTCCCCAGCACAAACAACCCATGCACACCACCTGCAAGAATATGCTCAATAAGCCGTTCCAGGCCAGCCACATCAAGAGTATCCCTATCCAAAAGCGGCGTGACCATCGGCACAATAATCCCACGAAGCGGCTTCGGCAGAACGTTCACGTCCGAATCCATTTTTATTAGTTCTCCTTATTTATAATTAATTTCGTCACACAACCCAACAAATACCAGAAATCATATTCAAACTCATTTTATCCGATAAAACCCATAATGAAAAGCTAAAACTATTACCCTGCCGATAAGAGCAATTGCCAGCAAATCAGTCGTTTCTATCCAACCAGTGTAATCTACGACTCAATTTAGTATAATCGCTTTTATGAGTTTGGCTCAAGATATAAAAAACAAAGCTATAGAATTGGGCTTCGACCTTGTCGGCGTAACAGGAGCTTGGCCTGTAGATACTGAGCAGGTCGAATTCTTAGCCGGCTGGCTGAAGTCCGGCTACGCAGGACAGATGAATTATCTGCTTCGAAATTTCGAAAAACGCATTAATCCCGCCAAACTTTTAGAAAACGCACAGTCGGTAATCTGCGTCGGCTTAAACTACAAGCCCTCCAAACAAAAGCCAAAACCATCAAATCCTACTGCACCAAAGGGCAGAATAGCAAGCTACGCCCAGTATGAAGATTATCACGAATTTATAAAGAAACAACTGCGAAAATTAATTGAGTTTATGACTACCATCGCCGGGCGTGAGCACAAATTCAAGATTTGCGTTGACTCAGCCCCACTGGCGGAAAGGGCATTAGCCGCAAAAGCGGGTCTTGGCTTCATAGGGAAAAATCATATGCTAATCAATCCTGTTCTCGGCCCACAAATATTCTTAGGTGAAATAGTCACAACTCTAAAACTATCAACCGATAAGCCGATTGCAGATGTATGTTCAGAATGTAATAATTGTATCGATGCCTGCCCGACCGGGGCGTTGAGGCCTGATGGCCAATTCGACGCCAATAAATGCATCAGCTATCTAACGATAGAATATAAAGGCCGGATACCTGCTGATATAGACACAAAGATAGGTGACCGGCTCTTTGGCTGTGATGAGTGTGTCCACGTCTGCCCATACCAGGAAAATGTACCTGTATGCAAAAATAAGCAGTTTAAATTCTACAGCGACAGAGCAGAACTTGCTTTGCAGGAAATCCTCGAAATGACGGAAGAAGAATTTCAAGTCAGATTTGCCGATTCCGTTATTTTCCGCCCAGGCCTTGACCGATTGAAAAGAAACGCCCAAAATTGTCTTATGAATTCCAAAAAGCAATTATAATTTATGAGATAGAATAAAGTCTTACCTCACGAAGATTATTATGGACAAAGAATACATCAAGAAACTCGCTGAGGACCCGAGATTTATTCCGGGCATTTATAATTATTGTGACCGGTGGTGTGAACGTTGTCCGTTCACCTCCCACTGTCTGAATTTTGCGATAAGCGAAGAACAATTTGCCGACACTGAAGCTCAGGACATAAATAACAAAGCTTTCTGGGATAAATTATCTGAAATCTTCCAAGTTACTCTTGAGATGGTCAGGGAAACCGCAAAGGAGCAAGGTATCGACCTTGACTGCCTTGACCTCCAGCAGGCCAATAAAGAATACGAAATAAGCCGGGACATCGCAGAGAACCATGAATGTTGCCAGGCAGCAAAAGAATATGGTCAAATAGTAAAAAAATGGTTTGATTCAGCAGGAGAATTATTTGAGCAAAAGGCAGATGAGCTGGGATTGCAAGCAGAACTTGAACTACCTAATTCCAATCCGGCTAAAGAAGCAACCGGTCTCAAGGATGCAGTGGATGTAATACGATGGTATCAGCATTTTATCTATGTTAAACTTATAAGAGCAATTCGAGGCAGCACCGAAGAAACTTCTCAGGATTTAGGTGAATTTCCCAAAGATTCGGACGGCTCAGCTAAAATTGCTTTAATCGCAATGGACCGTTCGATTGCTGCATGGGGTCAGATGCTTGAATATTTACCGCAGCGCGAAGATAACATACTCGACATCCTTGTGCACCTTGACCGATTGCGAAGAAAAGCAGAAGAAGTATTTCCGAATGCAAGGGCATTTGTCCGAGCCGGATTTGATGATAAAGATAAGGGCGGCTTACAAATTACAAGTCAGGGGTGATTAAGGAGCGAGGAAATTGTCGGATTCGCAGGAGGGTAACTCGCAACCTTTAACTTCAAAACCTTTTTGCATCTGCTGCAGTGTAAATATATCATCATCACCTACGCGACGGCCTTTTATGAATACGACAGAGCCATCACCAAATAAAACATTTTGGCCTCGGCGATTGTGATTGCCGCTATTTATGACAAGTAATTCTTCATCCAGCTGAATCTTCAATTCAGCGGAAGGTTCAGCACCCAAGCCATCAAAAATAGGATTTGAATCCGCCATTATAGGTTTTGCGCCCAATATAGATGGAGCATTGGGACACCTTATTCGTATGCTGTAAGTTATGTACCTTCTGTCGGAAAAATCGTTATATTTTTGCATATTACCGCTATCAAATTGAAGTGCCCGGCCTTGAGACTTGCCGGGACAAACAAAGTCAGCGGGATTGACATAACCGCCTTTTACCAGAAGCCATATATTGCGGGTATTAGAGTAGTTTTCTTTGCCCTGATGGCCGACTTTATACCACGGAGTGCCCATTGTCGTAGCAACAGCGGGCTGTTGACCATCGTGGTCAGCAATATAATTGCCTAAACCCTGAAAGATACCGGCTAACTGATTACTGCAGCGATACTGTCGGTACCTCTGACGGGCAAAGTCCAAAGGAGCAAACCAAGTTCCTAAAACAAAGAAAATCACAGCAGCAGCAACTGCTATTTTGCCGAAATTCCACCAGAACCGACCTGTAGCTGCCTGTTTCTGCTCTTTGGCAAGCAACTGCTGGAGTCGGAGCTGGCCTGAACTTGCAATACTATTCACTCGCCAAATTGTACCCTCAACCAGTTCATCGGGGCAGGGTTCAAATTCTATGCTATCAAGCGGTGAAAGAATGGCTTTGAGTTTGGAGTGAATTTCGGCGGCCTTTTCATTGGAGGCAATTAACGCCTCTACCTCGGCAGTCTCTTCGTCAGATGTCAAACCTATACAGTAATCAAATAAGAGTTGTTTCTGCTGGTCGTTTAACGAACTCATTTAGTTTCTTTGCTCCTGTCTGATGCCTTCCACTCCTTTGCAAAACGGCCCACAGCTGTATGGAGTCTGCTTTTGACCGTTCCGATAGGTATACTTAAGATATCAGCCATTTGTTTATAAGAAAATTTATTAAAATATGCCAAAATCAAAATTTCCCGCAGATTTTCCGGCATATCCGCTATAATCTTTCCTACCCGCAAAGCGGTTTCGCTTTTTTCCAGTTCTTCGTAAGGCCTTGTTGTATCAGAAGTAATAGCGTTCAGCATATCGCCAAACGACAACTCCTGCGCCTCTGCAATAGTGCCTATTGGCACTGCGGCAGTCCGCTGCCATTTTCTCAGGGCGTCCTTTGCTTTATTGGCAGCTATAGTAAACAGCCAGGGCCGTAAAGGACGACTGACATCAAAGCTGTCCCGGCTGGTAAATACCTGCAAAAAGGTCTCCTGAAAAACGTCCTCGACCAAATCATGGCGGTTTAGAAACTGCCTTAAGAACGCGTAAAGGCCGTTTTTGTAACGACTTACGATTTCACGAAAGGCAGCTTCATCGCCTTCTGTATAGCGAGTGAGAAGCTCAGCATCGGTCGGTTTTTTCAAGATGGGTTTCATAATTCAAGCTCTCGAAAGAATTACAGACAACAATAGTATTATAAGAAATTTAGAAGTAAATTAAAATCTTTATTGCGAGATGTTTATGTAAATCAGCAGGCAAAGCAAGCTTTGTCAAATTTCAACTCTATTGTCGAGCAGCCAGTTAATTTGGGTAATTAAATAGATTGCACCAAAGATGCGCGCGTAAATATAATACAAAAAAATTAACAGCCGTATGTAATAATGAACCGGTAGAGCAACTGATGACGGGCAATAGACAACCGAGAACAGAGAATGGATTACAGCTTACACCGGAACCTTTTTAATTGATTATTGCTTCTTTACAATTTACTATTGAGACAAGAAAACTTTTTTATGAATCCCGTTAGACATCCGAAAGGCAAAAAACGGTTAAGTATAGTAAGAAGAAAGTTGTCTAACAGGATGAACAACTGAAATAAGGGGCCGGTTTTCCATGGTTGGAATTATTTCCAATCCTGATACATATAAAAAGCTGCAGATACTAAGCGCCGACGCTCAGTATGACTTGGCGTGTGCGTGCGGCAGTAACAAAGACGAACACCGCAATCGAAGCAGCGAAGGGAAATGGATATATCCTATAACACTTCCAAACGGTGGCAAAAGCACATTATTTAAGACGTTGATTTCAAACGTTTGCAGTAATGACTGCAAATACTGCCCGCTTAGAGAGCAAATGGATATTCGGCGGTGCAGCTTACGGCCTGAGGAAACGGCGAAGGTATTTCTGGATTACTACAACCAGCGAAAAGTTTACGGGCTGTTTCTAAGTTCAGGAGTCTTAGGGTCGGCTGATGCAACAATGGAGCGGCTCAATAGCGTAGCAAGACTTCTGCGAAAAAAGTATGGGTTTAAGGGATACATTCATTTGAAGATTATTCCGGGTGCCAGCGCAGCAGCTATCGAAGAGGCAGTTTCGCTGGTAAGCGCTGTGTCACTTAATATTGAGACGCCGGGGGAAAAGAACCTGGCGAAACTTTCGGAAAAGAAAATTTATATTCGTGATATCATCGAACCCATAAAGCTGATAAGCAGATTAGTCGGGCGCGGCTCAAAATACGAGGGGACAAAACAAACGACGCAGTTCATCGTGGGGGCAGCCGGGGAATCAGATGCAGAAATCGTGAAGTATATGTATGGGCTGTACGAGCGATTGAGAATGAACAGAGTTTACTTCAGCGCTTATCAAAAAGGGCTGGGAGAAGAATCTATAGCCGGCGAGAAGATACAAGCGGAAAGGCCGACAGATATCTTTACGCGCGAGCATCGGCTGTACCAGGTGGATTTTCTGCTTCGCAAATATGGCTTTAAAGAATCGGAT
>CAYTTK010000021.1:0-25767 GCA_964440735.1 uncultured Pirellulales bacterium | reverse complement strand
ACTTTTCTTTCGCTGATTCAATATCGCCTGCTTCGAGCAAAAACAAACCAAAATCGAGGATGGCATCGATGTCACCAGGGTTGATACGAACCTCCGCCAGAAAATGCTCACGGGCTTGCTCGTGGTCGCCGTCAGACCAGTAAGCTTGAGCGATTCGGTAGTTAATTTGTGGATGACTTGGTTCGAGCTCAGCTGTTTTTAACCAGCAGCTGATAGCTTTTTTATACTGGCCGCGAGCAAAAAGACTGTTGCCGATATTGTAATAGCACAAAGGACAGTCCGGGTTTATCTGCTGGGCAAGATAAAACATCTGCTCGGCCAAATCGTGCTGGCTCATCTCGGTATAAGTAATTATCCGATTGCAATAGCACGGTTCAAACTCCGAGTCTAATTCCTGTATGCGCTCGAACGTCTCAATCGCCAGGTCATACTGGCCAGTGCGGGTATAATCGACCCCCAGAGAATTTAATATCTCCAAATCATCAGGGCTTAGCTGCAGGGCAATTTCGTATTCGCTTATAGCATCATCAAAACGATTTACAGTATCCAGCATAAGTGCTTTATTGAAATGCCAGGAGCTGTTGGATGGATTTATCTCAATAGCAATCTCCAGCTCATCAAAGGCCTGTGACAATTTGCCGTCTTCGTAAAGCTCGAACGCCTTAAATGCCTTTCGCTCGGCTTTATCGTAAGAGCCAAATGTCATATCTTCCAAGACCATTTAGTAAAACCTTTTTTTCTATCAATAAGCAACTTCCCGCCCATCGCCGTTATCGCCCAGCAAGCACCCTCAAGTTAGTGATTTTTTTTGCCCGATTAATATATTTTTGGCCGCATTAAAATTTTTCCGTTAATCATCTTTATAAACTCTTACGAATGCACAAGTTAGCTCAATAAAAACAAATAATCCCGTCGATGAAACGCACTCAGGAAACTGTTTTTCTGGAAAATTGCCCGTGTCCGTCTTATAATGTATGGCTGTTAGATAGTCCGTAAACCAATCTTAATTGGATTAGCAGAGTCTCGGTGCCGGGGCTGATTTGCCTGGCTCACTTTTTGCTATAAGTCGCAAAATGAAGCTCGGCAAACCCCGAGCATTGTTTGGAGAAATGAAACTATGATTAAAGAAATAAAAGGCCATGTAACAGCCGGCAAGGGCAATTACGCTATTGTGGTCAGCAGGTTTAATGAATTCATAACCTCCAAGCTGCTGGCTGGGGCCATAGATTGTCTCCAGCGTCACGGTGCTACCGACCAGCAGATATCCGTAGTCTGGGTGCCGGGCGCCTGTGAAATTACGCAAGCCGCTAGAAAACTTGCCAACAGCGGCAAATATGTCGCGGTCCTCTGCCTCGGCGCGGTCATAAGAGGTCAAACGGCTCATTACGATTATGTATGTCAGCAGGTTTCTCGCGGTATCGGACAAATCAATTACGATTCAGCCACTCCGGCCATTTTCGGGGTTCTGACCTCAGAGACGCTCGAACAGGCCGTCGAAAGAGCCGGAACCAAAATGGGCAACGCCGGTGCCGATGCAGCGCTGACAGCTATGGAGATGGTTAACGTAATGGAACAGATTAAGTAGTTCCCTTGCTATGAACTACGAAATATGAACTTTGACAATAGAACAAGGGCCAGAGAGCTGGCGATGCAGGCGCTATATCAACTCAATGTGCAGGGTCCGGACCTGCTCGAGCACATAGATGAGTTCCTTATAGAAACAGACCCGGATGATTTCGTTCGTAAGCTCGCCTCAGACTGGACCAAAAGAACGTGGGAAAATCTTGCACATTGCGACAAGTTGATAGCCAGTTCGACGATAAAGTGGCAATTTGAAAGATTGTCACCTGTTGACAAAAGCATTTTACGGCTGGCGGTTTATCAGTTGAATTTTTGTTATGATATCCCGCCTAAGGTTGTGATAAATGAGGCCATTGAGCTTGCCAAAAAGTTCAGCACCGATAAGTCGCCTGCATTTGTCAATGGCGTGCTTGATGCCATTCTGAAAAAACTAAATGCAGAGAAGCAAAAAACTTAAAGCTGAAAATGTAAAATCAGAGCGTAAGATTTAAAGGTTTTGAATTTTTAGTTATAGTTTTCCGCTTTTAGTTTTAAGCTTTTAGTTTCCTATGAGGACAATCGCTGTATTAAACCAAAAAGGGGGAGTGGGAAAAACCACAACAGTGGTTAACGCCGCTGCTGCCCTCGCTGCTATGGGCTCAACTGTGGTCGTTATAGACCTTGACCCTCAAGCACATCTGACAATTCACCTTGGCCTCGAACCTCAAAACATCAGGTCTGGTTCTTACGATGTCCTGGTCAAAGAAGCCGGTTTTGAGCAGGAAATTTTGCTCGTGCGTCCGAATCTGTGGCTGTTGCCTGCTAACATTAACCTCGTTGGTGCTGAAAGCGAACTTGTAAGCGTGGTCGGCAGAGAGACCATCTTGCGGGAAGCAATCAAAACTATTGAAGATAAATTCGACTATTGTTTTATCGATTGCCCTCCCTCGCTCGGATTGCTGACCTTAAATGCCCTTGCTGCTGTAAAGGAGGTATTGATACCGCTTCAGCCGCATTTCCTGTCCCTGCAGGGATTCGGAAAGCTGCTGCAAACCATCGAGCTTGTCAACAAAAGAATCAATCCGAATCTGAAAGTTAAAGGGATTTTGCTATGTATGTTCGATAGCCGCGCCTCGCTTCCAAAGGAAGTCAAAGCAGATATCGGGAAATTCCTTGAGGATGCTCGCGAAACCAAATGCGCCTGGGCTCAAGCCCGGATTTTCCCCACCGCTATTCGAAGAAATATCAAGCTCGCCGAGGCGCCAAGCTACGGCAAGACAATCTTTGAATACGAACAAAATTGTCACGGAGCCGAAGATTACAAAAAAGTAGCCGAATTTTTACGGGACACATCCTCCTCGCCCCAAGACACAAGTCACGGCCTTCCACCCATCGAAATCATGCCCATTCAGCAATCTCCTTCCAAAACACCGCCAGCGCAAGTATCACAAAATATAGATTGCCAAAGACCTCCTGATTCCCAATAACTAAGATATTTTCCTCCGAAAATACTGAAGGTTATTCATCGTCACTTTCGGTAGCAGCGTATCCTTTTTGGCCTTCACTTATACTTGTGGTGAGCTTGTCGAATCCATAGGCCGGCTCGGACAACTCTCTCTCTTTGGCTGAAGGTCCACGCTCGGTCTCGGCTTCCATCCGTTCCCGGACACGCTCATATTCCTCCACCGTCATCATAACCTCACGTGCCTGACTTCCTTTATATTCACCCAATATTCCCATCGCCGCCATCATCTCAATTATCCGCGAAGCTCGGGCATAGCCGACATTAAGTCTTCGCTGTAGCAGTGACACGCTGCCCCTCTGCGTCTCCAGAACAATCCGAATCGCATCATCAAACAGCTCATCCTTTACCATATCAGATACGTCAAGTTTCTTGAGCCCCGTTAATTCGGGATGGAATTGCGGCTCAGCAATATCCTTAAGGTGCCTGACTATTCGTTTGACCTCCTCCTCATCGACAAAAGTCCCCTGAGCGCGCACAAGGTCGCTGGTGCCCGGCTTTAGAAACAGCATATCACCTTCACCAAGCAGCGTTTCGGCTCCATTCTGGTCAAGGACAATTCTGCTGTCGAGCCGTGCCGCAACACGGAAACCTATCCTTGTCGGCATATTGGACTTTATCAAACCGGTAACAACCGTCGCCTGCGGCCGCTGAGTTGCCAATACAATATGAATACCAACCGCCCGGCTCTTCTGAGCAAGACGAACAATATACGCTTCTATCTCTTTGGCTGCTGTCATCATTAAATCAGCAAGCTCATCGATGATTATCACAATATAGACAAGTTTTTTAGGAATCTTCGCCTCTTCCTCAACACTATCAGGAGCAAACCGCTTGACGATTTCCTCCGCACCAAGACTATTATATTCGGAAATATTCTTCACTCTCGCCTCTGCCAGAAGTGAGTAACGCTCATCCATCTTCACCGTAGCCCATTCGAGTATCTGAACAGCCGTTTGAGTCTCGGTAACTATAGGACACATCAGGTGTGGAATAATATTAAACGCCGTCATTTCGACCATCTTGGGGTCAATCAAAATCATCTTTACCTCATCTGGCCGCTTGGTTAGCAGGATGCCTGCCACGATACTATTGATGCAGACACTTTTGCCCGAGCCGGTCGTGCCGGCAATAAGCAAATGCGGCATCGTCGTCAAATCTGAAACAAGGGCCTCTCCTGACGAATCTTTTCCCAAAAATAGCGGTATCTCCATCCTCTTTGGTTTATTCCCCGCCAGCTCCATCATACTTTTCATCCGAACCTTTTCCTTCTCGCTGTTCGGCACTTCAATTCCTATCGTATGTTTACCCAGTAGTGGTGCCACCACACGGATCGCACCAACGCCAAGCGCACGAGCCATATCATTTGCAAGCGTGCTAATCTGGCTAACTTTAACGCCAGCTGCAAGTTCCAGCTCAAACATTGTCACAACCGGCCCTGTTTCCGCCGCCGCTACACGCGCATTAATACTAAACTCCGCCAGCAATTTCTCCAGAGCACTTGCCTTTGCCTTGACAACCTTCTCCTGCATCTCTCTAAAACTATGCTCCGGCTCAGCCAGCAGCTCCAACGGTGGCAGAGTATAATTTTTGTAACTTTCCGGCGCATATTGTTTAACCGGCTCAGGCGCCTCTGGCTCCATAAAACGAGACTTATCCTCAACCTCGACAGAAGTGCGTGAATCCATCACACTCAAGCCCGGCTTCTTATCAGGTGCTATCTTATCCTCAATCCGAGCTGCGGGCCACGACGGGCTTGACACAGATTTGGCGCTTAATTTTTGCCATATCTCACCCAGAACCCGCGACTGCCTTCTTGCAACCAACCACGCCGGCACTACTAAACCAAATATCCTTCTAACCAAAAAACCAAGTCCGCCGAAAATAGTCTGAACAAGATTTTCAGTTAGCAGAATAACTCCGACAACCCACGTAGCTGCCAGTAATAAAAACGTACCCAGCGATGCAAAATGATTTCGCAGAAAATGAGCCGCCCCAATGCCAAGCACTCCGCCGGAACCCATCGGAAAACCATAAAGCCGGTAAGGCCAGAGACAATAGAAGCTCGCCGAAGCCGCCAATGTAACCAGGCCCAATCCGATTGCCCCGAAAATCGGCTGCCCAATGGACCGCTGTGTCAGTCGCGCAAACAGAAAACAAATCGCCGTCGCCAATACAACAAAAACACCAGGCCCAATATAATACATCATATAATAAGCGCAAAAAGCGCCTATCGAGCCGCACCAGTTGGCCGGCGGGTCATTATAAGGATAAGAAAATTTGCTAGGCCAATCGCCGATATTGAAACTGATACAACTACACAAAAGAATAAGGCACCCGCCAATCCCAAGAAACTCAGCCGCCATCAGTGCTTGGGAAAGCGCAGCCCTGTTTTCACTAACACCTTTGTATGATTTTTTCCTTTTCACGCCGACAATTTCCTGCTAAGTCCAATAAAAACCCTTTTTTCATTGGTGAATAACATAGCTCTCATTCAATGCGCACTTTTAGCTTATTTGCTTACATTTAACGTATATCGGCTGCCCTTACCCCTTTTCTACACAATTGAATTTGGTTCCGTTAATGGAAAAAATTGTACGCTCCCTCCATCCTCGTTCATAAGTATTTTCTGCTAATTGTTACAGGAAAAACCTTAATATGATGATATGACTATCAATATGCTTTATGCCATAAAGACAGGTTTTATATGCCGTTGATAGATATTTTCTGTCACATTCTCCGCAACTACATCCTCATATTTCTCCAGCGCATTCAGGTATCGCTTACCCATTTCCGCGGGAACTTTATAGCCGACATGCAATAACTGCCTGAGACTGGGATTATAATCCTTGCACGACTGATTATGCCGCAATGCCGCGGCAAATCTCTCCCCATCCCACTTCGTTACTTCTTCTGGCTTAGGCAGCTTCTCCTTGTCGATATCGATGACCGTAGCGTATGGAGCACAAAGCTCATCGATGCGAGCCAATGCCTTTGCATAAACTTCTTTTGCAATATCAAGCCCCTCTCCACCGCCCATCGCAAGGCCGATTAACTCTTCCAGCCAGGTGGTCCCCGCAGTTTTGATATGCAGCCCTGTATCGAATCTCCTTGTCGCCTCTCTCATCGGCTTGTAAATTGAAAACTTATCGCTGCCGGAATGAACACTTAACTTCAAATCCGTAGGTAAACCAAACTCCTTTACTGCAAATTTTATTACCGCAATATCCTGCTCAAACTCCCTCGCAAATTTTCTCACATCACCTACATAATCCACGCCTTTGTTAAATCGACCCGTGAACTTCGGCGCAATTGTCGCAGCATTAATGCCCTCATCAGCTATAGCTGCAAGGATGAAAAACATCTCAACCGGAGTCTGTGGCCGGTCAGTTTCATCCATCGAAACCTCCGTAACGAAGTTGTCCTCACCTTTGGCCGACTTAATGTGACGGTAAATCTTGCCCGCCTCCCTAATTGCCAGCAGGTACTTATCCGCTATCGCTCTCGCCTGTTCTTTGCTGATTTCAAAACGTTCATCGGCACCGGGAATATCCAATGAACCAATATACCTGTTATGCTTTTTTACAAAATCCTTCACTTCTACTGCGTCTGCCGGCTTGCCGATAAAATCAGCTACATCAAGTGTGAAAAAATCGCTGGATTCGACAAATTCATCTACATTCTTAAGCCCGATATGGTCGGCATCCACAAAATAAGTCCCGCCCCAGCCGCAGGTCGCAACAGCATCATCCGCCTCTGTACGCGTATCTGCCGGCCTTGTCCCTATAATAGTATGCTCCCGATATGATTTATTCCAAACAGGCGTAATATCAATTCCCTGCTCTTTTGCTTTTATCAAGGCAGCAAGCTGTGCTTTTCCCTGATGGCAGAACCTGTCGCCTATTCCAAACGAATACTTTTCCAAAATCATCTCTTCAATCTCCAATTGCTATCACAATTGTCTTTTTTTGATTGGCTACGAATCTTCTCTACTTTTTTATCTGCGTCCAGAAGATAACATCTATCACTTTGAAATAGTAAATGGAAAATATTAAATAGTAAATTAAATAAACCCCGCAGCGCATCCTTTCGCCACGGGGCAATGAAAAAGCAACAAAAACAAAGTGTTATTAGCCACAAATTGTCTCGAATTTCATACGTTCTTATATCTTACTTCACGCATCTATCTCAATTCGTGTCAATTTATGGTTGTTGATATTTTTTGTCCGACTCAGCAACTATCTCGTCCATTTTCCTTATGTCTTGCTTGGTCTTTCTCGGTACTTTTGTTTCCACGCCGAGCCGACCCAATTCACCGGCCACCTCCGGCTGATTGGGATTAAGAGAAAAACTGCGGCTTAGATAATCCCTCGCCCGATCTCTGTCGCCCTTGCTCAAATAATAATAGCCAATCTGCCTGTTTACCTTTGCCGAATTAGGCGCCAAACGAAGCGCCTGTTGATAACAAGCCAGGGCGTGCTCATCAAGCAGCTGCCCCTGAAATGCCAATCCAAGCTTTAGTGACTCCGTCGCATCAATGGATGCCTGCCCCATATAAATATCAGCCATTTGTGCTGATTTAGTTTTATCGCCACTATCTATCAGCGTTTTCACCATCGCAGCCTGCGCTTGCCTGTGAGCCGGCTTAAAATTCAATGCAGTGTTATAGCAATCTTCCGCCTTGCTCCACAAACCTTGCGTCTGATACAACTTACCCAGTTCATAATGCGCTTCCGGGTCCTCAAATTTACGGTCAATGCGCTTGAATAATTCGGCCATTTTTTCATCGGTTGTCGTTTTTCCAACCACTTCTTTTTTGGGCCGACCGATTTTGTAAGACCCCGATTCGTTAGAACAACCCCCAAACAACAAAAAAATCAAACAACAAAGGCCAAGGATTTGCTTTTTGCGCCCTTGGTCTTGCATTTTATGTTTTGTTTCCGTCATTCTTAAACTCACAGTTAAAAGTGCCCGCATTACAAGTAATCGTTTCTACTCTTCTCAAAACTGGAGGTGCTACAAAACGTTGTTTTTCTACCAGACTGTTTTGATTTTTGCAAGCAAAAAATCTCTCTAATTGAATAAAAAATCATTTTTTTCGCAACTTTCCCACAGGCACAAGAGTTTGCGCTATCATCCCAGCACCTTAAGCTTGTCCGCTAACTTGCGGACAATACCTAACTTACAGGACGAAACTATAAACGACTTCTGTATCCTCACGGCTTGCCTATCACTCAGCAGCTTAATGGAAAATTTTTTGTGCTTCGGCTTCTTTGTAATAATATCCTGTCGGCAGCACTTATTCACCAATTGATATTTTGGAAGCCGGGCAACGAAAAATTCTTATTGGAACGGAATAGATGTTGCTATAATTTTAACAAACTCGACTCACAACAAGCATTATGCAATATACAACATGCAAGATTAAACATCTAGGTTCTGCACTTCGAGCGCGTGGTCCTGAATGAAGTTTCGCCGCTTTTCCACATCATCGCCCATCAAAATACTAAAGAGTCTATCTGCCTCTCCTGCATCATCGACCGCCACCCGCAATAAAGTCCTCGTCTCGGGATTCATGGTTGTCTCCCACAATTGCTCGGCATTCATCTCGCCCAAGCCCTTGAAGCGCTTTATCTCTATCCCCTTTCCTCCAATCTGTCTGATAGCAGAGCAAACATCTCCGAGCGAGACGATTTCATATTTGTCCGTGCCGTTTATGAGTTGGAACTTAGTTGTAAGCTCTTCACCGGAAACAGATTTGGCGGGTTTTAGTAAAAAATCCCTTATATCCAAGCGCCACTTCTTTTTCAGATTTTCATTTAGCTGGTTGATTCTGCCGACTTCATGAAGCTCCTCTGCTACAATCGATTCTCCTTCCTCATCATCATTCTGGATTTTTATGCGGTCTTTTAGGTCATCAAGCCGTTTTTCGTATTCGTCTCTTTCATAATATATCTCATGCTGTCCTTCGACACATATACGAAAGCACGGGAGTTGTTTGCCATCATAATTTTTCTCAACAAACTCTGAAAAGTTAATTCCTCGCCTGTTCAAAACCGAAATAATGCGTTCGGCCTCAGCTAAAATCTTTATAAGCTCAAAAAGCTCCTTGTCTGAAATTTTACACTTTATTTGCGAGCCCGCTCCTGCATCGGCGGTAGTCTTGCCGGCCTTTTTGCCTTTCCTGTCCTTTTTACCGTTTCTTATGGCAAGTTCCGTCCCTTCCAGGCCGCGAGAAATCATCCGCTTACGCATCTGATTCTCGCTCAGAATATATTCAGATTTCTTTTGGCCTTTAACCCTAACCTCATACAAAGGCGGCTGAGCTATATAAATCTTATCGTTAAGTAATAAATCCTGCATCTGCCTAAAGAAAAACGTCATCAGCAACGTTCGTATATGGGCGCCATCGACGTCCGCATCTGTCATCAATATTATCTTTCCGTATCTACACCTGCTCAAATCGAACTCGTCGGTTCCTATTCCTGTTCCAAGAGCGCTGATGATTGTCCTGATTTCTTCGTGGGCAAGCATTTTTTCCAGACGCGCCTTTTCAACATTAAGGATTTTTCCTTTCAACGGCAGAATCGCCTGGGTATTTCTATCTCTGCCTGATTTTGCCGAGCCGCCGGCCGAGTCACCTTCTACAATAAATATCTCCGTGCTCTCCTTTTCCCTGCTTGCGCAGTCCCACAATTTCCCCGGAAGATTAGCCGTGCCGAGGGCTCCCTTTCGTCTGGTCAATTCACGCGCCTTCCTTGCCGCCTCCCTTGCCGCAGCGGCCTGTATTGCCTTATTCAAAATACGCTTCGACTCCGCTGGGTGCTCCTCTAAATAATGGCCTAATTGCTCATTAACGGTTGTCTCAACAAAGCTGCCAACCTCAGGATTAGTCAGCCGCACCTTCGTTTGTGCCTCAAAGTGCGGCTCGGCAAGCTTAACCGCCACCACTGCTGTTAATCCCTCCCGCAAATCATCTCCGCCCGGTGCTTGCCCATTCTTTATAAGGTTATTGTTGCGAGCATAATAATTCATTGTGCGCGTCATGGCTGTTCTGAATCCAGATAGATGCGTGCCGCCATCGATATTTTTGATGTTGTTCGCGAAAACCAGAACATTTTCAGTATACCCATCGTTGTATTGCATCGCTATCTCGCAGCTCATCCTCGCATTTGTGTCTTCTTTTGCGAAATAGATAACCTCACGATGCAATGTCTCTTTGCCTTCATTCAGGTGTCTAATAAACGCCTTAATTCCATCATCAAACTTGAAAACTTCTTTTTTCTTCGCCCTGTCGTCTCTAAAGGTAATCTTCAAGCCTGCATTCAAATAAGCAAGCTCTCGTATTCGCTTCAAAAGTGTGTCATATTCAAACTCGGTATCGCCGAATATATCCTCGTCGGACTTGAATGTTATTTTTGCACCACGTTTTTTTGTCGGTCCTACCTCTTTTACCGGTCCTTTCCTGGTGCCTCTTACGCATTCGAAATGATAGTGCTTTCCATCACGATACACATCGGCCTCAAGCCACTCGCTTAACGCATTGACCACGCTGACTCCTACGCCATGTAGTCCTCCAGCTACTTTGTAACTGTCACTGTCGAACTTTCCTCCCGCATGTAATTTTGTGAGCACTACCTCTAAAGCACTGACTTTGGCTTCTTTATGCATTTCAACTGGTATGCCTCGTCCATTATCCTCGACCGAGCAACTGCCGTCCGGGTGGATTTGAACGATTATGTCATCACAATACCTGGCCATTGCCTCATCAATAGAGTTGTCCAATACCTCATAAACCAAATGGTGCAGGCCGCCGCTGCCTCGGTCGCCAATATACATCTCCGGACGCTTGCGAACCGCATCTATCCCACCAAGTATCTTTATTTTACTTGCATCGTACTTACGTTCTTTCATGTTTGCTCTCAGCTTATATTATATATATCGTCTCTGAATACTTCCTAACTGTTGAAAATTTCCCTCGCTCTCGTATGGCAGGATATGACTCAAGCGAGAATAAGCTTTATCTTTTTTATTCGCGCACGCGAGCAACCTTGTTGCAGCTCCTTAAGCAGCTCATCGCTGCATAATCGCAACTCATGCATATATGACGGCGAATCCACTGCTACTTTCAACAGGCCGCCGGATACATCGGAAATCCTGCAGTGCTGAGCGATCTCTTTCGGCAGCAATTGCTTCCATAGATTATCTACTGAATCATATACAATCTGTCTCGGCGAAATCTGGTTGTCAATAAGCTCCTTGGCGGCATCGCCTAACCTGACAAATCTGCTTGTCTTACGTCTAGTTTGCTCTTTGGTAACACTGTGGAATTGTTCATTGCATCCCATATCTAATGTCCGACAATGAAAATATATTCTCTTTACCAGCCAACGTGCTTAACCTAAGTTAATAGGCATTAAAACATATAAGAAATTTGTCCCGCTTTTTACAAGGCCAGGCCTGTCTTGTTGACCCAGCTCAAATTCAAATTCTGGTGTCTTGATAACCCTAAGGGCGTCTATTAAAAACTGTGGATTAAAGCCAATCTCAATCGGCTCCCCCTTGTAGTCGATGGCCATCTCTATCTCTGCATCACCGGCCTCAGGGGCCCGCCCAGAAAACACGAGCTTTTCTTTACTAATCGAGAGCTTAATCCCTCTTGATTCTTCGCTCGTTAATAGAGCCGCCCGTCGAACCGCACTTAAAGTTGCTTCTGTTGACAGCGTTAGCTTCTTATCATAGTCGGCTGGAATTATGTCCTCATATTTTGGGAAGTTTCCTTCGACGAGATTAGAGCTGATAACGACATTTGCGCAGCTAATTAGCGCTTGGTTATCAACAAGCTTTACTGCTACCGTCTCTTTTTCGCCGCCTATTTTGTTTAACAAAGCCATTGTTTTCGCCGGTACTATTATTTTTGTCGCCTCCATCTTCTTGTCAGGAGAGGCCGCCAAGTTTACTCCACAACGGGCCAGTCTTCTGCCATCGGTGGCAACTAGAAATAATTTCTTGCCCTTAATCTCCCACAGAACGCCGTTTATAGCGTATCGGCTGCTTTCTTTTGCTGCAGCAAAAAGACATTGCTCAATGCCCTTTTGAAGTTCATTTAGTTTAATTTCTATATCGACAGAATCGCCGATTTCTGGCACTGATGGATATTGCCCCGGCTCTTGGCCATAGATTGTAAACCGGCTGTCAGCTCCTTTTATCTCACAAGACCCTTCTGTTGCTTCCAATAATAAAACATCGTCCATGCTTTCGCGAACAATGGCAGAAAGTCGGTCCGCAGGGATAATTACTTCTCCGTCTTGTTCAACCTGTACTTCGCAAACATGGCAGTTTATGCCAACCTCTAGGTCTGTAGCGCAAATATGAACCTCTTTTTCACTCGCGGTTATTTGCACACAACGCAATATCGGCTTGGGCGTTCGACTCGGCACAACCGATGTAAGTAGACCAAAAGTCTCAGCGAGGGCTGCTCTATTAAAATTTGCTTTCATAATAAACCTCTGATATAAATCACAAAAAGGGGTTTTAAAACTAAATTTCCATACCTTATAAATACTGATGTAGTTTACACTGTAATGTATGTTTTTACAAGATTTTTAGATAAAAATTTCACCTCTTCTTTCTTGGTTTATAAACACAAAACCCTCAAGGTGCATTACAAACCAATGGACCTTTTTGCTCAAGCTGGAATCTTCGATTATGTTAAAATACACATCTATATAAGTAAGCAGAATTGAGCCATTTATTATTTCTGCGCCGCAGATATTATTAATACTTATAAAGTAAAAAAGTAGTATTAGTAGTCATATACATTGTGGTATTGTTATGATAAAAACCAGAAGTTTCACTAACTCCTTGCAATATATGGATTTGCCAGGGTTTTCTTGTTGTGTTTATTTGTGTAAAACCTGATTGTTTGTGGGTAAATTGAAGTAGCAAAAGCGACTACCTTGGCAAATATCAGCGTTGTCGTGTTAATTTTTGTGAGTTTTAACCATTTTATTAACAGGTTATTAACACTTTAAATCATCTTAAATCACAGCGAAGGACCAAAGCAGGAAGCCCTTGGTGCGACTATGTCTTCATATAACAGTTTACACAAGGCCTCTAAAAAATATGATAATTCAGCAAAAATACCGTTGACGTTTTAGTTAATTAAGCAACAATATATATATGAATCATATATAAAATACAAGCAGCCAAACAAGGAGTACAGAATGTCTCTTGAATGCGAATTAGGCCTAAGAAAACCTGTAGCATTGCTTAGCCATAAGGCATTGCTTAATCTTTACTATACGGCGTCCCGCTTAAGAAAAAAAGCCGGTGAATTTTTCCAGCCCTTTGGTATGACGGACGTCCAGTTTAACCTTATGATGCTCCTGAAGCACCAAAGCGGACCGGAAGGCGGCTTAAGCCAGGCCAAGCTTAGCAAGATGATGCTCGTCAACCGAGCAAATATTACCACACTAATAGACAGGATGGAAAAAGCAGGCCTTGTTGTCCGAACACTGACTCCATCTGATAGGAGGTTTAATATAATAAAATTGACAAGCCAGGGCAAAAAGCAGCTTAACCAGGTCGAGCCTCTCTATATAAAAGAGGTCAAAGAAACAATGGCCGCCCTCAAAGAAGCAGAGCAAAAAAACATGATAATGATGTTGGAAAAAATTAGAAATAATGTTTCATAATAAGGAATCGATAGAAAACCATGGATGATAAAAAAGCATCTACTAAGAAAGACCTTTTTGTGGGAATAGATGTTGGAAGCAGTTTTATTCACTATGCAGTCATTGATGCGCATAGAAAGGTAATATACTCCCCAAAACCTATAATGCACTTTGCAGACCCAATTGGGGTGGCAAAAGAAACCTGGCAGGACATAACGGAAAAATACGATGAAGACGAAATAAAAAGCACGGCCTTTACAGGAAGTGGGGCTAAATCTTTTCCTGATGCCATAAAAGGCCTGATTTATGAATTTGATAGCGTAACAATTCCAAAGGGAGCTGAACTAATTAATCCGGATGCCGATTATGTCTTCCATATAGGCGCGAAAGATTCTTACTTTTTTAATTTAAGAAGAGTAAACAACAAGACAATCATTCAGGAATGGAGGACGGGAACTAAATGCGGAGGCGGCTCGGGCACATTGATAGAAAAACAGTGTAGAAGATTGTTCGAAGGAGAGATTTCTAATCCTAAACCGGAAAACGCCGCGATTGCCGCTGATGAAAAGGAAAACATTAAGGCAAAAGACAGGCGAAAATTGCAAACAACTTTGGAAAAGATGTTTGATGAAGCGCAGAGGCAGGCAAGAGAATCAAAAGAACCGAGCGAAATTTTGGCAAGGTGCGGCGTTGTTATTCAATCAGATTTAATTCACAAACAAAATGAGGGGGCAAAAAGGGAGGATAATTTAGCCGGGCTTTTCAAAACAATTGCGCGAAATTACAGAATCGACGTTCTTGGGTCAAGGCAATTTGACAACTCCGATAACTCCGCTGTTGCCTTGGCAACAGGCGGCGTTTTGACCAATGATATTATTAAGGAGAACTTGGAGGGCCTTCTTGGAATCTCTATAGAAAGACCGCAGCATTATCACAACGTAGCAGCAATAGGGGCGGCATTAAAAGCGGCGGAAGCAAAAAACAGCTTTGTTTTTAATCTTGAACAACTTCAGAGGGTTGTAGAGCACAGTCGGGAAAAGCGAAGTTTTGCTCCCGCCCTTTATAAATATCTTGAAAAAGTAAATGATAAAAAGCAACAGTTGGCAGAAGAGATAAAAGAAGCGACGGAAGTAGTTTTGGGAATTGATGGCGGAAGCACAACAACAAAAGGCGCCTTGGTCGATTTAAGGACAGGACGGCTTCTTGATAAACTCTACATTAAAACTTACGGAAGACCCGAGGAATCGTTAAAACGTGTTATAAAATATTTAAGCCGGCACAAAGAAAGGGTCATTGTAAGGGGCGTCGGCGCTACCGGCTCTGCGAGAAAGCTGTATGAGAAGATTTTAATTAGCAAGAAAAAGCAAGAAGAGTTAGCTGGAAAAAGCATAGAAATTACGGATAGGATAACGGACGAAATCACCTGCCATGCTCTCGGCGTTAAGCACTACAATCCGGGGATTGATACAATTTTTGAGGTGGGCGGCCAGGATATGAAGTTTACGAGTTTCGCTGCAGACGGAACTGTCAAACAGGCAAAAATGAATTACAGTTGCCAGGCGGGTTCAGGCCAGACACTTGAAAACATGGCGGATGTTATAAATTTGAACGTGGAGAACTCTTTGCAGGATGCGGCCTTACAGGCCGAGAGCGTTCCGATTATTGATTCAACGTGCGGAGTCTTTATGGAGATGGATGAAAACCGGCTTATTGCAGAGGGTTTTAGTAAGCAGGAAATTTCTGCCGCGATTCTCAGAGGAACTGCAGCCAGTTATTATTACAAATTCGTAGGCGGCTCTCAGCATGTTGGCCGGAATTGCTCCGCACAGGGTGGCCCGCCCTTGGGGAAGGCGTTTCTTGCCGCTCTTGCTCAGGTAACAGGTAAGCAAATTGAAGCTTATCCTCATAGAGAGATTTTTGGGGCCTGGGGCCAGGCCTTGGATATCATTGAAAACATAAAGCAATTAGAGGCACAGGACAAGAAGTGTGAATCCGCATTTAGAGGCTGGGATTTAGTGAATATGCCTTTTGAAAAGAAGAAGATTTCCTGTAAAGAGCTGTTTAAGGAAAAATCCTGCAATATAAGGGACTGCCAGCTCGAAGTATTCTCCATCGAAGACGATGAGATAGTATCCGGTGGCTTCTGCCCTCGTGGAAATTCCGAGGCAGTTAAAAAACCGAAAACAAACTATGTTGAGAGATACCATCAGATATATGAAAAGCATTTTAAGAGATTTGGCTCTCTACTTGGTGAGTTGGCATCTGAAAAATTACCAGAGGCAAAAACGGTTGGCATTAAAAGAAGCACCGCAACGCTTGAGGAAAAGGGGATTTGGAGTGCTGCCTTATTAAACAAGCTCGGATTTCACCCGGTAATATCTCCGAGGACAGACAAAGAGATAGCAAAGATTGGAGTTGATAACTCAAGGACAGATTTCTGCATAGCAAGAAAGATAGCAACGGGGCATGCGGCAATTTTGAACAATAATCCGAATGTGCAATACCTGTTTAATCCAAGCTTTATTGAACACAGAAAGGACAAGCCGCCGGACTTAAAATACTGTATTTATACCGAAACTGAGGGCTATATCTTAAATGACGTTCTTTCTCTTGATAAGAGCACACAAATAAATCCTATTTTGCATTTCGGCGATGAGGAGCTTCTCGTCCAGGCGTTTAAGCGGGAATTTAACAGATTGGACTTCGAATTCACAGAGAAAGAAATACGAAGCGCTATTAGATATGCAGACCAGGCGGAGGAAGAATTTAAGAAAGTCCTATACGATGAAGGAGACAGGTTCTTAAGGAGAATCGAGGAAAATAATGGTAAGGGATATGTTGGTATCGGAAGAAATTATGTATTGCTCGACCCCGAGGCAAGCTCAAATTCGGGAGCTATGTTTTCTCAAATTAGGGGTTTGGAGTATATACCGCAGGTCTTCTTGGAACATAAATTTATGGATATTTCCACCGAAGCGGTAGCAGAAAACGAGTTTTGGGCGGAGAGCGTTAAAATACTGCAGGCCCATTTATTTGTGGCAAATCATCCGAATTTATTTCCTGTCAGGATGATGAATTTTGGTTGTGGGCCGGATAGCTTGAAAATTTATCAGGAGGAAAAAATCCAGCAGGCAGCAGGCAAACCGTTACTTGTGTTATTGACGGATGCTCAGACCAACAACGCCCCCTTTGTAACGAGAACCGAGGCGCACGAAAGAGTTGTTAATCAAACCAGGCCAAACAAACTAAGGATGGACGCAATAGCATTAAGAAAATATCCGATGGAAAATAGCGACAAAAGGGTATGGTTGATTCCGTATATGGGCGATGGCAGCATTGCAGCGGCTGCTGGGCTAAGGTGTTTTGGGATAAACAGCATGGTATTACCTACAAACACGGAGAAGGGCTATGAAATTGCGAGAAAGCATATCTATACGGAGGTGTGCCAACCGCTCAAGGGCGTGGTAGGTGATGCACTGGGCTTTCTGATGCAGGAGCAGGAAAGAAAAGGCAAAAAATATGTTGAAGACAACTATCTTGTAATGCTGCCTACGACAAGCGGCCCCTGCAGGTTTGGAAAGTATAAAGAGGTATTAAGAGAATTTATGGATAGAGAGGGACTTGAAGAAGTTCCGATAGCCGGCCCTTCTTCAGAAACTGATTATTATGACATACCTTTGCCAAAAAACGTCGGCTCATTGGGGAAAATAAAGATTCAGCAGGTGCTTTTCAAAGGGCTCAAAGCAGCGGATTTATTGGAGGATGTTACCTTAAGATTTCGACCCTATGCCGTTGATAAGCAGCTGATTAATAACTTAAAGAAGCAGAGATTAATTGAATTAGGAAAAGTTATAGAAACTGGAGCTGAAACAGAAGAATTGCTCAGGTGGGGAAAGGAAACAGTAGCTTTGTTCGAACGGACTAATTTACACAATCACAAGCGGTTTCCCCTTGTTCTTTATATTGGGGAAATCTATATGAGACATCACGACCCTTATACTAATAATGTGATTGAGAAATTAGAAGAGCAAAACCTCGAGATGGTAAGAGACCCCGTCGTGGATTGGCTGCTGTATGTAAATCGAATGAATCGGAGAAACTCAAAGAGAGATATAAAATTGGCATTGAAACGCTTCGATTTAATTCGGGCATTAAAATATATGAAAAAGCTCAGCAAATCTTTTCTTAAGGGAAAATATATGGATAGTATCCAGGAAAAGATTGCTCAGCCCTTCCATTCCATTCTTTATGGCAGGCATGTTCTTCCTGAGCCAATGCAGATAATCGAAACCCTTGAGAAGAAGAATGAGTATCATGGCAATATTGAGGGGGAATCTCCGTTGAGCACAGGCATTGCCTATTATTTTATGAACGACCTGATTGAGCCGAAGGGCAGCGCCTACATTTCGGGGATATTTCACGTCGGGCCTTTTACTTGTATGCAGGAGGGAGTTGCAACGGCCAAAATAGAAGCGATGGCAAAAGAGTTGAGGAAAACAAAAACCGACCTCGTCTTTCCAATCATTCACGCCTTCTTTGGTGATTCGCCGAACCCAAATTTAGATGCCGAGATTGCGGTCTTCAAAGAGCAGTGCTACCAAAAAAGAGAAATGCTCAAAGATAGATATGGATTAAAAAGGGCCGGTGAATCCCAAAAGATACCAATCGTAGGTCTCGGGCATAGAAAAACGAGACCAAAATCACAAACTACCGCTGACAAATTCAAACCGTCGGAATAACCAGCGTTTTACCCTTGTGGCTTTAGATGGTTGGGTAAATCAGGCGGATATTTTCGATTTACATTATATGGAAGCGCCTAAAATTCAACTTTCGGAACTTCTGTTTTAGCTTGTTCGCTGGCCTCAAAATAATCTACAGGTTTTACGCCCGCGCGACTACAGAAAAATGAGCCGAAGAACTGACGGGAATAGGAGTTTAGCTGCTTGGCTGCGTCGTTATACCTGGTGCGTGCAACTGCTATCCGGTTCTCTGTGCCTTCGAGGGCGACCTGAAGGTCTCGGAAATTTTCACTGGCCTTTAACTCTGGATAATTTTCCTGCAGCATTAACAATCTGGACAAAAATCCGCTGAGTTCATTTGATGCTTCTATTTTGCCGGCTCTTGTATCGGCCTGAAAGTATTTTTCCCTCGATTTGGCGATGTTTTCAAATAGCTCTTTTTCATGCGTGGCATATCCTTTGACTGTTTCCACAAGGTTAGGAACCAAATCGAGCCGGCGTTGTAAAGCAGCATCAATATCCGCCCAGGCCTTTTCCGCCCCCTGTTCAAGGTTGACCGCATTATTATAGCCGCTGATATACCAGCTGAATACTCCAATGCCTAATAGCACTAAAACTACAAGCACTACTATTAAGACAACAAATCCTTTGCCGAAGTTTTTCATTTTTCTTTCCCTTTTTTTTAATAGTTAATAATCTTTCATTAATAATCTTTTAGCGTTACCATCCTCCACTCGCTCCGCCGCCGCCGAATCCTCCACCCATACCGCCGCCGAATCCTCCAAAACCACCACCGAAACTTCCGCCGCCGTATGAGCCGCTTCTGCCATAGCCGCCGGAACCGCCAAATCCGCCGAGCATAAAGGGCAGAAAAATCCACCATCCCATACGCCGGCCGAGACCGCCAAATAGAAACAAAAAAAGCAGCAAGATTGGAAGTGCGCTGCAGCAGGGCGGACCATATCTTCTCGGTTCAACCGGCACAGGGGCCAGCTTGGGCATACCTGTTAAAGTAACACCGGATTGCTCTGCGATTTTCTGGACAATTTGCAAGTTGGCCTCGTATATTCCCCGGCTGAATTGTCCTTTCTTGAGTAGCGGCACTAAAACTTCTCTGCCGACACGCCCGCAGTATTGGTCTGTTATAAAGCCCTCTAATCCATAGCCGACTTCGAAGCGGTATTTTCTATCATTTTTTGCAATAACGAAAAGCATTCCATTATCTTTGCCTGCTTGTCCCAGCTTCCACTTTTCAGCCAATTCAATTGAAAACTGCTCAATTGGTAGTCCTTCAATGCTTTCCACCGCCAGGACGATAAATTGTGCCCCTGTTTTTTGCTCCAGTTCCTGTAGTATCCCGTTCAAAGATTGCTCCTCGGAGCTGTTTATCACGTTAGCATAATCTTCGACATAATGACGGGGCATCGGTAAATCTGCCCGTCCATAGGTCGATATGGTCAAAGCCGATATTATCAGCAGTGCTGTTTTTGATACGAAGAAGATTTGTCGCATAATCATATCTCAAGCTTATCAACGATATCAGACAACTGTTCGATAGCTGTGTAGATTTTTTCAAGGGCGTTTTCCATCTCAGCTTCGTTGATGCGTCTTTTTTCATGCTGCCATTTGCATGCAGCCGTTAGCAAATTCATATTGACCGAAAACTCGCCTTCGGCCTTGCGGAAGGTTGGTTCCGCCCCGGTAGGCCGGCTGATATCTTTCAACCATAACATTGCTCGCAAGAGCGGCGCCACCCCTTTGGCTGTTGATATAAGAATGTCTCGCACGAGCTTTTTGTTGGCCGCTGCGGCAATATAACCCTGCCGTAATCTTATAAGCATGGCTTTCAGCTCTCGTTCACATTGAAGCCGAATATCCTTTTTGTCAAGAGTAAGCGATGTGAAGGGGTCATTGCCAAAAATAGTTTTATGTGTCATTTGAAAATCTAAAAACTCAATCCCGAATACGTCGAGCGACCGTTCAATATAAGATGGTGTCATTAGCAATGGAGGCGAGATTTTTTTCTTGCTCATTGGCTTGGCAAGACCGGCAATAATATTGAGCGCATTCAATGTCTGCTTGCCGAGGACAAGGACGGTATTGATATCGCTTTGGCCGGACTTGAAATCCTCTGTCAAACTGCTGCCTACTACGGTGATGCTCTTCAGATTATCACCTACACCAGCAACGAGTTTTTCGGCAAAGGCCTTTACGGAATTGCGTATTTCATCACGCAGAACATCTAATTCTAAAGTTCTTGTATTTTCAGCCATCTTGTTTGTCCTCCATTTATTTTTAAGACAATTGATAAGCGAGATTAGTCTACAACATCTGGACGACAATTACAAACCTGGATTTCAAATTTATCTCGTCTGAAATGATTTTGAAATATATTCTGCAAATTGATTACTCGCAGGGCTCTCTTACAAAAGTTCTACTGGCAAATCTACGAATGGATTTTGGCGGATATAGTGTCAAATTGACAGTCCTTTTAAGCGGCTTTCAAGGCTGATGATATCGACATCTCCGTGCACGGCAGCGCCTTGACCATCAGGGGAGAGAAGAAGTTGTCCGAGGAGAAAAAAGAGAAGGGCTTCTACTATATGGAGAGCACCTACGGCAGCTTCAGGCGAGAACTGACTCTGCCCACCGACGTTGACCTGGAAAAGATAGATGCCGTATGCAAAGATGGTGTATTGTCCATAACACTGCCAAAAGCCGAGAAAGCAAAGGACGTAAAGATAAAGGTTAAAGGATAATAACGCGCAACTGTGCAGGTCCTTGACCTGATGCAAACAATTAAAAATTTGTGCTTGTTGTTACAACGGCTTCCATTTTACAGTCATAGAGCAAAATGGAAGCTGATTTTTTATATTGCTAACGCGCTTAAGCTACATAGCCCGGAGGGGGACAAACGAAGATACACATCAATATGTTTTTGTGGGTCGGAAAAGGGCACTCAACGCAACTTTTTTTGTCATTTGCCTGACACAAGTAAAAGGGGCGAAAGTTCCCTGTGTTAGTATTGTTATTTTGGTTTTTTATCGGCTCGTCCTATAAAAAGATAAAGTTTTTTGGATTTCTTTGCCGAATAGTAGTAATGGGCGTTTAACGGCATTTTAGTATTGAAACCAGGGTTTTTGCTTGGTGCAAAAAAGGGCGTTTTCTGTAGCAAAAAGGGGTTATTAATGCTGTCATTAAAGGTTGCCATCTTGCTCAAGGCTGCAAAATGGCTATCCGGAGTCGGAGAGTAACTATGAGAACCATTGCGGTTGTTAATCAAAAAGGTGGTTGCGGCAAAACAACGGTGTCGATAAATCTTGCCAGCGCTCTTTCTGGGGGGGGCAAGAGAATCCTGCTGGTGGATATGGACTCCCAGTCACATTGTGCAGTCGGCCTTGCCGTTCCCGAGGAGCAGATTGAGCAGAGCATCTATGATGTCCTTATTAGCAGAAGCAGAAACGAACCCATAAAGCTGACAGAGATACTATGGCAGATTAGTGACAGATTAGAGCTGGCCCCAGCCAGCATAGACCTTTCTGCATTCGAGCAGCAAATGGCAGGCATTTCCGAGCGCGAATGTTGTTTACGAGATGTTCTCAGTGAAGTCGATGATGATTATGACTATACAATAGTCGATTGTCCCCCGGCCGTAGGACTGTTAACCTTCAATGCGCTTAGGGCGGCGAGCGATGTTATTGTTCCTGTCGAGACCGGCTACTTTGCGCTGCATGGGCTCAGCAGGCAGCTTGAGACGCTGGGTATTCTGTGTGAGCGATGCGACCAGCAGGTAAATGTCAAGGTCCTTGCCAGTATGTATGACATAAGAACTAAAATGGCCAGAGAAATCTTGGGTGAATTACGAGATCACTTTGCCGACAAAATGTTCAAATCAGTCATCAATTTCAATACCAAAATCAAGGAGGCATCCAGTTTTGGCCAGCCTATCAATGAATATGATTCTACCAGCAAGGGGCAGAAAGATTTTCGAAACCTTGCAGAAGAGGTTATTGGTTCCGAGGTCATACAGCAGCGACGTCAGATGGTCAACTCTTTGGCGAGCCAGCTCGAAACAATTAGCGTTACTGCCGATGAGCTGATAAAGACAGCAAATATCCCTGTAAGAACTATGCAAACCAGAAAGACCGGGAAACCTCATTTTACAGAAGATATTAAAGCCAAGGCCCCGGTTGACGTCGCCGTGGAAGCCAAGGCCCCGGTTGACGTCGCCGCGGAACCCAAGCCGGCAGATATTGATATGTCTGTTTCTGAGAGGCGCACAGAGACCAAGCTTTCTGATTATTATGGTGTCAACCAGGTAAAAGATGCGATTATATTTGTAACACTATATCCTCGTGCTCAAAGTGTGCAGGTTGCAGGTGACTTCAATAATTGGCAGCCGACAAAGACCCCTATGCAAAAAGTCGGCAAAAGCGGTGTATGGCAGATGGAGATAAAGCTGCCGAGGGGAAAATATCGCTATCGGCTTGTTGTTGACGGCCAATGGCAGCAGGACCCCTATAACGAACTGACGGAGCCGAACCCGTTCGGCGATTTCAACTCAATCATTGAAGTAAAATGACATTTATGTTATTGCGAGCCCCCTTCTTGCTTTCAAGAGAAAGCAAGGGGGTGAGGCAATCTCTTCCGTTACTTTTTGGATTTCTCTCAGCATCAAAAATTTTTATTTTTTCCTTGCAAAAACGTCCTATAAGAATATAATTTTCAGCACTTGAGGAGTATTCACACTGTTAGAAATCCTCATTTGTGAGGAGCCGGTTAGTTTCGGCGTTTTATTTCTAATTGGATTCTCTTTCTCAAAGCTATTTGCGCATAGGAGTTGCGAATTAGTTGAGTATGGACGCTCACAGGGTAATACAATGGATTGTTGCAATTCTTGTTATCATGTTTGGGGCGAGGTATAGTCCTGTTTTTGCTGACACGGCTCCTGTTATTTACCGCAAAGATTTCAATCTGCCTCTGCTCGACCCCATAGGCCCCGGCCAGGCAACAACTGATGCAGTTATCGATATTTCAGACCATTTTATTATTGCTGACCTTGATGTTCGAATTGATATTACTCACACACGGGTATTCGACCTGCAGCTCATTTTGCAAAGCCCGGTTGAGACGAGAGTATGCTTGAACAAATATGAATTTGACGAAATTTTTGTGGGTGAAAATTATACGGATACCTTTTTTGATGACGAAGCCGAGCTTGCTATCGAACAGGGCACGGCGCCTTTTACGGGTCATTTCAGGCCGGAAACAGGTTATCTTTTGGAAAGTTTTGATGGCCAGGATGCTTATGGTCCCTGGCGGCTTGAGATTTATGATTGGTGGCCCACTGACACCGGCACATTAGACCGCCTTGAGCTTACCTTCACCGAAGTCCCCGAACCAGCAACATCGGCACTATTAGTATTAGCTACATTCTTGGCAGTTATTACCAGGCCACAGAAAAAACAAACGATGGACGACGGACGATGGAGGATGGACGTGGGGCGAGATTAAAAATCGAAAATCGAAATTCTACATTCTTAGAGCATCTAACAAAATGACCAATAGTCATTCCTGCGAAACCTTTCCTGAGCAAAGTCGAAGGAGCAGGAATCCAGTAAAAGATATGGATTACGTGTCGAGCACGGAATGACAAAGGTAGAATATTTCTTTTTGTTAGAAGCTTTTAATTATAGATTTAATGCTGCATATTCACCGAACATCTCTTTTGCCTTGTTATCGTATGCCATCGCCGCGGCCTTTTCATCATCAAAACAACCAATTGATATCCTCTTTGCATTGTAGATTATTCTCGCCTGCCACTTGCCAGTGTCTTTGCGCCGTGTAACCCCCTTATATTGCGAGACGCAATTACCCCTTTGCTTGCGCATATTCCAGGCGTTCTGCTGCATGGTACAAATTCGCAGATTGCTCTTTCGATTATCCAGGCCGTTGTGGTTTATATGGTCGATAAATTTGCCTTCCGGGGCTTTTAGTATTACTCGGTGCATCCTGACGTTTTTTTGCCCAATTCGGCCATTCTGCACAGCATGGCTAAGCCCATTTGCCTTAGCACTCCGCACCGCATAGAATCCCCGCGGACTTCGCACTGCATACCATTTATATCTCGAAAGCTCTTCGTAATCTTCCGGGTCAACAATCGCAAATTTACCCTGCGTAAGTGGTATTTTGCGGAACGCATAGCCATAGCGCAGCCGGCGATAAAGTAATAATAGCCATATACGCAGCCGGAAAAAGCACTCCGGCAGGATAATCTTTATTTGAACCGCTCGCACCTGTCCTCCACACGAAAATGGTTGTCATTCCGTGGGGTTGTTAGCCCCTTGCCTGTCCTGAGCGTAGTCGAAGGAAAGGTTTTGTCATTCCGCACTTGATGCGGAATCCAGAATACTTAGCCCCGCAATCTTGCCCTCGAAAGTTGTAGTCGGGGGTTATTGCGGGGTTGTGTTTTGCATTTTGATATTTGAATTTTTGTCATTGTTTAGTATTTCGATACCTGTCCTGAGCAAGGTCGAAGGATTCGGATTTGATATACGTCTGTCGTCCGTCTTCTGTCATCTGTCTTCTGTCATTCTGAGCGACTTGTCTCGGCGTAGTTTTACGAAGACGGAAGCGAAGAATCTCACGTCATTGCGAGGAGCTTTGCGACGTGGCAATCTCTCCTTATGTCATTCTGTGCTTTTTTGTGGCGAACTTGCCGTGATTCGTGGAAATACTGTTCCGAAAGACTTGGACGACTTGTCCTGTGGTCTTAGGCTGCTGCCTGTCCTGAGCCCGTCGATGGGTCATCCGGCCAAACGTGGCCTTCTACTATTGGCTCAACTTGCGCGAAAGTGTCGAATTTCGGATGATTTGAAAACAGAGACAGAAGCGTAAGCGCCTGTGTAAAAAGGAATAAAAAAAATTTTAAAAATTCTGATTTTTAGTTCTGACTATCTACGCTTTTGGTTGAAATTCATCCGTAGTTCTACGTGTTTTTCACCGCAGATTACGCGGAGAAATGTAGAGGTGTCATCTAAATAGTAAATATTCAATAATAAATAGTAAATTGCAAGGCCCTGCGCTTTTGGTTGATTTTTCGCAAAAATCATGCCTGTTTTAACAGCCGCCGAGCCCCAGATGTAAGTGCGAGGTCGTTTAGCCGTTGCCGGAACGGCTACGTTTTCTCTGTTAGCCCTCGGCACCGCCGAGGGTTGTTTAGATAATATGAAGGTCATCCTTTCAACGGTTATGATTTGTGTGAATCGTA
>CAYTTK010000020.1:23388-25843 GCA_964440735.1 uncultured Pirellulales bacterium | reverse complement strand
CTACGAGCAGAGCGACGCGGCCCGGGCGGCGTGGCGTCCGCCGGCTCGGCTACGCCCATCGCTCTGGGCGGACCGCTACCGGCAACTACAGCCGGAGTACAGCCAGACGCCGGGTCCATGGAGGACGGCCCGGACCCCCTATCTCGCTGGGGTGATGGACGCCTTTGCCGATCCGCGAATCGCCCGGCTGGTATTCGTCAAGTCCGCTCGCGTCGGCGGTACCGAGGCGGTCAACAACATGATCGCCTACGCCATCGACCAAGAGCCTGGTCCGATCCTATACGTGTACCCGACCGAATCTGCGGCTCGTGAGGAGTGCAAAAACCGGATTGCTCGATTCATCGAGGGGTCGCCGCGGCTGCGTGAGCATATACCCCACGAAGGTTGGGACACGCAGGCTTCGCTCGATCTCGGGCGCTGCCAGCTCTACATGGCGTGGGCGAAAGCGGCGACCACGCTGATTCGCCGGACGATCCGATACGTGATCTACGATGAGATCGACAACTGCGAACAGCAGGCTGGGGCGCTTGGTGACATACTAGCCCTGGGTTCAGAACGTGTCCGTACGTACAGCGAACGGTCCAAGATCGTGCTCAACAGCACGCCGACGCGCCCGTATGCAGCGGCCTGGCGGACTTGGAAGGAGAGTGACCAGCGGCATTATCACGTGCCCTGTCCACACTGTGGTACGTATCAGGTATTCGTCTTCGATCATCTGAGGGTACCCGAGGGCGCACGTGACCCTGATGTGATCCTGGCGGAGAATCTCGCATACTACGAGTGCGCTCACTGTAAGGCACATCTTACGGACCGGGAGCACAAGCGGTGGATGACAGCGCGCGGGGTTTGGGTTCCTGAGTGTCAGAAGGTGGTTCAGCGATTGCCCGTCAAGGATGCTGAGATCGTAGACCAGGCGATATTCAATCGGACCGATCCTTGGTGTCCGCGTATTGATGGTCCGCAACCGATTACACGGACAGCGGGGTTTCACATCTGGGCGGGATATAGTCCTTGGGTCACCTGGTCTGAGATCATGGCTGAGTGGTTTCCGGCGAAAAAGTCTGAGGACCGCGAGCAGCTTCGGGTATTCATCAACAGTGTCCTCGGTGAGCCCTTCGAGGATGCGGTGAAGAAAGTCGATGTATCGAGCATTAAAGAGCGCCGTAAAGAAGGACTTCCGCGGGGCGTTGTGCCGGACGAAGCGCAAATGCTCATCATGTGGGCTGACGTTCATGCGGACAACATCTACTGGGGGGTAACGGCATGGGGATACAACCGACGGAGTTGGTTGGTCGCCGAAGGGATTTGTGTAGGCTTCCCGGAATTATTGGAACACTACGATGAATCATATCCGCGGGCGACGAAGGGAGACCCCCTAGCGTGTCAGTGTCTGGTCATCGACTCGGGGTATCGTACGGGGGAGGTCTATGAGATCGCCCGGACGGTGCCGGGCGTTTATCCTACAAAGGGACAGCAGGACGCCGTATACAGCGTCAAGCCGAGTGATGTGCAGTACAAACTCGACGGTACCGTAAAGATCAGAGAGGTCAGGATATACAACGTCAACAAGGCGATGTTTTTGACTGCGCTGCATCAGTCGTTTGAGATACCCCTTGGTGAACCCGGCGCGTTTCACATACACTCAGAAACAACGGATGAGTTCTGTTTGCACATGGCAGCCGAGCATCAGGTGAAAATCATCAAGAGCGTGAATGGAGCAAAACGCGAAGTGTTGATCTGGCAGCCGCGGACGCCGACTACACCAAACCACTACCTTGATGGCTGGGTGTATGGTTTGGCGATTGCCCACTTTCTTGGGGCGACGCGATTGAGGGCTGATGTCAAAAACGTGCCACAGGCAGAGTATGCGGCGGCTGGCGAGAATTCTGAAGGCGGTGGAGGTTGGAAGATAGGACGGTGATTAATGCCACGGAAGCGTAAGACACGGCCGGCGACGAGCATTGAAACGCAGGAGCCGCCCATCATTAGCCAGGAACCACCCATCGAAGAGCATGCGTCTTCCAATGGGCGATTCTGGCCCGAGTTAAAGCCATTGCCGGTCGAGTATCGGAAGACTGGCTATCAGAGGATGCCCTGCCCTTCGTGCCGGAGAATCTACTTGGATAATGGCCAGCAGGCGGTAATATGCGTGAGTTCTAGCAATACGCAGGCAGCCTTTCGGTGTCGAGAATGTGGGCGGCGTTTTCGGTTGCCTGTGACGCTAATTGGAGGATGACCATGTCCATGTATATGGATTACGCTCACCCGGAGTTCGATATCGTGATGGAGTTGGTAGCGAGCCTTTGTAGGGCGCCAGATTTGACGCCGATATCGCTGTTACAAAGCGATTTTCACTGTAATACGCAAGACGAGGTGCGAAAGTTGCTTGGCAAAGTTGAAACTCGCGGCTACAAGATCATTACCGGCAATATCGGCAGGTCTGGGCCGCACAGCG
>CAYTTK010000020.1:0-23288 GCA_964440735.1 uncultured Pirellulales bacterium | reverse complement strand
GGACGTGGGGCGGCACTAGCGATTGAAACCGCCGGAGCCGCTAGAACGGTAGCAGAGAACTACCTCCGACGGGTTTATGATGGGCGGATGGGCGTTACCGTTTAGTGCTGTAACTTCGTACAGTCTGTACGAAGTCTCCTCCTAAAGCATGTCGACACGCCATACAAGAGAAGTATGGCGACAACTGAAATCACCGTAGCAGCGTTCCAGGATGCCTGCGCTGAGTGTGCTGACGCCATCGCAGCGAGCACCTTCGGTGCCGCTATGGCGTGGTATGCCCGTGCCGAGGCTATCAACGCCGGACTGGATGTCGAGGCATCCCTGGGAGCCACGCGGACCCGTCGGCGGGAAACCCTCGAAGGACTTAAGCGTGCAATCAACGCGGCGGAAGGGGCGGGGAATGTCCTTCTCGATGAGTCCCGATTTATCACAACCCAGACGAGGCACAACCGATGAGCGCGGTCGGCAAGATAACTCGGGCAGTGGACTGGGCCATCAGCCTATTCGATGCTCGGCGGGGGGCCACGCGTCAGCACTTCCGTCGGATGGAGAACGATCGAGATTACGCTGCGCTGTTCATGAGTCTGTTGAATGCCCGCGGCTACCGGGCGGCCAAAGATGGCAAAAACACGACGCCCTGGCTTGGGGGTTCTCAATCGGCTGATGCCGAGATACTGACGGAGTTACCCGCCCTTCGCTCGCGTTCGCGTGAAATCAATCGGGATGACCCGATCGGCTCGGGGCTGACGAACAATTTTGCCCGCAACGTCATCGGTACTGGCCTGCGACCCCAAGCCCGGACTGCAAGTCCCAATAAGAATCAGGTAATCGAGCAGGTATGGGCAGAGCGGTCAAACAGACTCTATCCGGCGGATGATTTACTTCACGCCGAGGCACAGGCCCTGTTGTTCGCCAAGGTGCTCGAAGACGGGGAAATCCTCGTCAAGCAGGGCAAGCGGGCGGGAAAGCCCACCAGGGCAGTCTGGTTTGAGGCTATCGAGGCGGACAGATTGGCAACGCCGATCAACGCAAAACCGCAAGACCCTGCGGGCGAAATCCGCGACGGGGTAGAGAAAGATCGGTATGGGCGAGTTGTGGCCTATCACGTTCGCAAACGTCATCCCGGTGATACCTTCCAGCCTCCACAGGCGGACACAAGCGACTTTATCCGCGTACCTCGATGGGCATGTCGACACCTGAAGATCACCCAGCGCCCGGGCCAGTCGCGGGGTGTGCCTCTGTTCCACGCGATCCTTCAGGACTTGCGCGACTTAGACCTGCTGCTTCTGGCGAGCCTCAAGCGCGTGCAGATAGCGGCGTGCCTATCCGTGTTCATCAAGTCGGAAAAGGCACTGACGAACTTGATGGACGTGACGGCGGAGAAGTACGGCTACAAGCTTGACCAAGCCCTAGAGCCTGGGATGATGTTCAAACTTCATCCGAATGAGGATGTAACCACGCTTTTGCCGAATTTCCCGACGCCGGAACTAGAACCCTTCATCATTATGATTGCTCGGCGGATCGGGGCGGCTCTCGGTGTGTCTTGGCAGGTAGTCCTCAAGGATTTTGCGAAGTCGACCTACTCTAGTGCTAGGACTGATCTGCTTGAATCCCGGCAGGTCTATGTTTGGCTGCAACGTTGGTTCATCGCTAAGCAACTTGACTGGGAATGGCGGGTAGTCCTGGAGGATGCTCGCCTTCGTGGTGACCCTCGTCTGGCTGGCGTCACCGATGCAGATATCCAGCTCGTCCAATGGTTTGGTGACGGCTGGCGGTGGATTGACCCGTACAAGGAGGCGCAGGCAAACGCAGTCGGGCTGCGTACCGGGCAGATTGTTCTTGAGGACCTGTGGATTCAGGATGGTAAGGACCCCGACGTGATGCGGGCAAAAATCGAGGCGCAGTCCAAGTGGCTCGATTCCATAGGTGTGCCCGACCTCATTGGTGGCAGCAAGCAGACAGATACTGCACCGACTGCCAAAGCACCGGCCCCACGACGCAACATCCCTATATTTCCTGCGGAACTTCTGCGAGAGGAGCGAGGTAATGGCCGACACGATTGACCAGAAAACCGAAACCTGTACGCGGGGGCTGTTTGACAGCGTAGAGGTACGGGCAGGCGACAAGGACTCGCGGACTGCCACTTTCGTGGCAGCAACCGAGAACGGTGTTGAGACCTGGGCAGGGCGGGAGTACCTGCGCATAAGTGGCGGCGATTTAGGACGCTACCGCAGCAACCCCGTAGTACTTGATACCCATAACCGCTATGAAGCGGGGGCAGTCATAGGCAGAGCGACCATATCGACTAAGGCTCGGGAATTGATAGCAGAGGTTACTTTCGCGGAGACGGACCGGGCGGAGGAAGTCTGGCAGTTGGTGCGGACCGGCTTCGTCAAGGCACTGTCTATTGGTTTTCTAGCCCATGATGTGCAGCGAGTGGAGGAGGGCGAATCGGCGGGCAGTGGCAGGAGTCGCATCGAAGGCCCGGCCCGTATCGTCAAGAAATGGGAGTTATATGAGATATCCGTTGTGCCGGTACCAGCAGACGCCGAGACGTTGCGTCGGTCATTTCTGCATGGTGGCAGCGTGGAATTAATTTCCGAAGTGCGGAGCCTACGGCAAGCACTAAATGACGTTTTAGCAAAGGAGGCAGACATGCCCAAGAATGAAGATGACAAGGCTCCGGCTACCGAGGGAACGAAGTCGGAAGCTGAGATGCCGAAGGAAGACAAGATAGGGTCGCGCACGGCGCAAGTCCCCGAGTTTACGGTGCCAGAAATCATTGCCCGGCAAATCCGGGCGATAGCCCCGGAACCGCTGAAGGATTTCGCGGAACAGTGCATCCTGGAGGGATTGTCTCTGGAGGATGCCCGTAAGCGAATGCTTGAGGAATACGCCAAGCATCAGGAATCGGCCGGGACACAGTCGACAGATGTATTTGACACCGGCAAGAAGAAAGAGCGCGCAGAGGACAAGGCAGCGCAGGTCGACAAGATCGACGACGATACTTTCGTCCGCGCTCTCTGCGGCGCGTAACAAGGGATTGGTGCTACAACCTCATAGGAGTAACAGATATGGCAACGAACAATGTGCGATGGATCGAGAACATAGAGAGTGGCGCTCCGGAGCCGTTAATACGACTGGGCCTGTTCCAGGCGGGGAGTACGCAGGCGATCAAACGAGGTGAGCTACTGGAACTTACTGGCGACGGCAATACTGCCTTTGTGCCCCTCGACAGCGATTTTCAGATGGACGGGCACATTGCGATCGCCAACGAGGAAATCAAAGATGGCGATCGGGCGGGGTACTACGAAATCATCATCCCGCGCCCCGGCGACGTTTTCGAGTTTGCCTTGGCGGCGGCGTCGGCTTTGGTTGCGGGGACGGCGTTATACTACAGCAGCAGTGAGGCCGTTACTGCAAGTGCGGGGGCGAATGTTCTCGGCTGGGCTGTGGGTTTTGAGAACTACCCGCAAAAACAACGGCATTTGACCGATGATGCGGCTGGTGACTCAGGCACTACGATCGCCAATACGTCCTACGCTCGCATGACGATCGCCAGATGCGCCAGCTACTTCACTAAACTTCAAGGGCAAGGAAACATGCTTAACCTCGGAGACGGTGGCGGATTTTCTGGCCCGATTTTTAACCCGACTACGACTGAACTGGAATGGGATATTGACGGCACGCTGACTGGGTCCCTTGGTGCAGATGGCGTGTGGACTGACGAGGTGTCATAAGTAAAGCGGACAACCATTCCGCATTGGAGATAAGACAATGGACGAAACGAAGGCCAAGAAACGACAATTTCTGCCCAACATCCAGATCGGCAGTGGCGGGATGGATGCGGCGGCGTTGCGCACGTTGGCCCAGAATGAGCCGGAAGCCTTCATGCGAAAGGTGGAGACGAATATTCAGTCGGGTAAGTTCTCTTGGGAACAAGTGCGAAGCCTGCCTAAGCTGTTCAATGCCCTCAGCGACGTAAAAGTTCCTACGCAGATTACGCTCGCTGGAGAACAGCGTGCGATCATGGCATCTGCGTTTCCCTTGCTCGCTGGCGGCCTGACTGCGGCGGGCATCAACGCTGCTTACCAGGCCGTGCCTACGATCGGCGAGGAATTGGTCACTGAGCGTGAGGACAACAAGGCGGTGAGTATCTACGCCTCTTTGCTGTCTGAGGACACACAGGTCGACACAGTCAGTGAAGGCAAGGACTTTCCGGAGATTGGGGCAGGTGAAGAGAAATACGAGATTCGACACAGACGCAACGGTCGGCGTATTTCGATCACGATGGAAACGATCGAGGAAAACGACGTTGCGAACATCACGAGTCGAATCAATGCTCTCGGCGAGATCGCCGGCGAGTTTGTCGAAGAGCAGACTTTGCGGCGGGTATGCGACATCGACGGGTCGGGCACCTCGCCTGCGGAGCCGTACGCCTTGAGGATCAATGGGGCTGGTGCAGCGCTGTATCAGACCGACAACGATCCGCTTGATCGGCTGCCGACGACGGGAAACCGGATAACGAACAACGCCCTCGAGGAGACGCCGAATCTCGACGCGGCCCGTGAACGGCTTGCGGGTGTGAAGAACAGTCGCGGCAAGCGGATCAGTATCCCCGTGGCAAGCTGTACGCTGCTGGTGCCTGATGCACTCGTGGGAACAGCCTCATGGATTCTGGGCAGCGCGCTGGAACCGGGCGTCGAGAACCAGGTGAACAACTGGGGACCTCGCGGGCAATGGCGCCCTCGGCTGCTGAGTTCGCCGAAGCTCGATGACCTGTCGACCACGGTATGGTACTTCGGCTGGTTCCAGAAGCAGTTCATCCGTAAGTGGAAACTGCGGTATGAGACCGTGACGCTCGGGACAAACACTGAGTCGTATCTGCGGTCCCGTCTCGGCTTCCAGGCTCGTATCGCCTGGGATTGTGAGATCGGCGCTGTGGACTATGTGTACGTCATGCAGAATCTGTCTGCCACGACTGCTCCGTAAGCAGTGAGCGGACGCAACTGAACGCGGCCTAGTCGGTCGTGGTAAAGGGAGACAACCAAATGCCTCGGGTACCTAGTGCGGATTCAACGCTGAATCGGCTACAACACTATGTGACTGGAAACAAAGAGGATGCTGGCGTTCAAGCGGTCACCACGAACAAGACCATAATGGCCTACCTGAAAGGAGTCCTGGACATCGTCGCAGGAGCGACGGGGATTGCTACATTCCCGGCGGCGGCCAAGGCGGCCAACGGGGTATCGCTGGCGGAAGTAGTTCGGCGAATCAGTGAAACGCAGTTGCATTACGTCGAGGCAACTGGAGAAGCCGACATCGACATTAGCGAGGCGGTTTACACTACTCCGCAAACACTGTTGACGATTGCTCCTGCCGCTGGGGAGCCTTTGTTGGACTGCTGGCTTCACCTTGATTTCGATAAGACGACCACCGGTGCGCACACCATCCAGACTGCGGATGACGTATTGGACGTTGAGGTGATGATGAAGGTCGATGGCACGAACCTCCGACATGCGCAATCGTTCACGCAGGTAACGATTTCGGATACGCCGTCAGATGTAGCGAGTGGACAGCGCGTCCACATCGGGCCTGTCGGAGTAGACGAAACGTGCGTCGTTAAGGTGACGGTTGATACCGAGCGCGATGACGTGGAGATCCCCTACCGAATTCTCTACCGCGGCGCGACGCCGACGATCACGCCAGTAGCGGCTGCATAATGGAGTAGTTACGGGTGACTACGGCATTCGATGATGGGTTTGCCGCTTCCGGCTTACCGCTTCTTATGGCTCAGTGTGGTCAAGCCGTGACATACACTCCGCGTGTGGGCGATCCGGTCTCCATCACTGCGATCGTCGGAAGCAAACGCCTCGGCGAGCGGGAAGTTGAGACCGGTATTGATGAGGATCAAGACTGCACATTGACCATAGGACGTGATCCCACTGCTACGTGTGGTGGAGTAGCGGAGCCTGAGCGGGGAGATACGGTAACGATCGGGGCAGTTGTGTGGACTGTCCTGTCCATCGACAGCCAGACGGGTAGCGCGAGTGAGTTGGGACTCGCGCTACCCGCACGGGCTGAAATCAGCAAGCCTGCTTATCGAGGGTGACGATGGCTGATGCAATGACCACCGCTAGCCGCACATCGGGCGTAGCACCCTTGGCGGTGTTCTTCGATTGCATTAACGTGGACGGCTGGACGAGCGGAGTCGTCCAGCCGGAACTTGTCGGGGATCGACGCGAATACGCTGATCTTGAGTACGAATGGACGTTTGATGACCCAACATCCGGAACCTGGGCCAAGACTACGGGGGCTTCGAGGAACCTCGCCCGTGGCTACGTGGCTTCCCATGTCTTTGAAACACCAGGGGAGTACACGGTTACATTGCGGGTCACGGATGAGGCTGGGGATGCCCACGACTACAAGCAGACGATTACGGTCACTGATCCCGATACGGTGTTCAGCGGCAACACCTACTACGTAGCCAATGCCCCGTTGGGCGATGACGGTAATGCGGGAACGAGCGAGGTTGCCCCGTGGGAGACATTCGCTAAGGCTATGGCGGAGGCTGACGCCGGATGCCGGATTCTGTTCAAGCGAGGAGATTCCTGGTCGATCAGCAGTGCAGGCGCGATCAGTGGCGCGGGTCCTGGCTTAGTAGGAGCGTGGGGGACCGGCGCTGACCCGATCATAACGCAGACCTCAACCAGCAGCAGTTTTGCGACTATGGCGCAGGCGGCAGTGGATTGGCGGCTGATGGATCTGGACTTGGCTGGTCCCGGGGTGACCGCCGGCAACAGCGGTATCGAGGGTCTATTCGACCGCGTGTTGCTCCTGAACATTGCGATCGAGGGTTTCGAGTGGCAACTGCGGCGCCAATACGATTGCATGCCCAGCCGCCCGGATCAACTGGCGTTCATTGATTGCGACATAGGATGTGGAGTAAAATCGATTGCATACGGCGCCTATTGTGGCGGCACGCGCCTCGCATTCGTGGGCACGAAGTTCACGGATCAAAACGGCAGCCACCATCTGCGCACATGGCATGCCGACAAGATGATCATCGCCAGTTGTCAGTTTGTCGGCGTCACCGGTGGGTCGCATGCGATAAAGGCTCACAATTCAAAGACCGTTTCACCGCCGGACACGCGATACATATATATCGACGATTGTGATATGGAGGGTGGCGTCTACACCGTCAACATCGCTGCACAAAACAATGAGTCGGCCGAGTACGAACGTGATTGTGTCGTTGAGAATTCCATATTCAGAGGAACGGTTGACACAGCGATATCGGTGGTATGTTGTGGACCGTACATGACCATACGCAACAACGTTGGCATCCAAGGGACGTATCCAGCAACATACCGTGCGTTCGTCATTTCGTCTACTGCCTTAGGATTGACTCCCGATAAATGTCGAGCCATAAACAACACGGCATACGGAAATTCCGCTAAGAACCTAGCTGCCGTTAGAACGATCGCGGGTTCCGATCTGAAGGTGTACAACAACCTCGCCTGTAACGCCGGTGCGGGGACTGCCGATGCGTGGGAAAGCACCGGGGGCAGTGGCAGTGGTGATGACAACCTGGACAACTATCCTGCGGAGTATCTGGCCGACCCGGAGAATGACGACTTCACGTTGGTCGAAGGCGGCACAGCCATCAATACCGGGACGACGGTCGCTTATGTGCGTGAGGACCGAGCCCGGACCGCGCGGCCGCAGGGTGAAAATTATGATGTAGGAGCGTATGAGTTTCTCACTGGTGGAGATGTCACCCCTCCGACAATCGACGCGATCAGTCACGCGGATGGTAGTTACATCACCACTACGTCTATCAATCTTGATATTACGTTCTCCGAACCCATCGTAACGCCAGAGGCATCGGCCATTCTTCTTACAGGGGCGGCAGCAGCTACGGCGATTGTAGGCGCGCCTGCCGACCAGGGTGGGAATAAGTGGCGATTCTCGATCAGTTCTTTGACGGATGGGGCGCTCAATGTCAGTATCGCCCCCGAACCGGACGACATCGAAGACCTGCTGGGCAATGACTTAGCTAACGTCGACTACGACTATACGGTCGACCTGATAGCACCTACGGTGATTTCGGTTTCTCCGGTGGATACGGCTACTGTGGAAACTGAGGATGTCAATGTCGATGTCAACTTTTCGGAGGCTGTTACCGGCGTCGATGCTTCCGATTTAGTGCTAACCGGAAGTGCGTCGGGGGGAGCTGTGGTCGAAACGCCAGTCGACCAGAGCGGGAACGTGTGGCGGTTCCCGGTAAAGGGACTCGGGAACGGAATACTTAATCTGAGTCTCGCTCCTGATGCTGGCGATATCACAGACTTAGCAGAGAACGACCTTACGGAAGAGACGTGGAGCTACACGGTCGACATCCCGGAGGTTGACACCATACCGCCTACGGTCCTGGATCGAAACCCGGCGCCTAGTGCAACAATCACCGAATCGTCGGTCACCGTAATGGTGACGTTTTCTGAGGCGGTACAGGGTATTGACGCTACGGACATGGTGTTGACCGGGTCGGCCAAGGACGGGGATAACACCGTTGTGGGACCCCCCACGCAGGGGGCGACGGCAGCAATTTGGGAGTTTCCGATCACTAACTTGGTGACCGGCACGCTGAACATCAGTCTTGCGCCCGAAGAGGGCGACATTACTGACCTTGCAGATAACTCACTGGCACCCGTGGCTTGGAGCTACACGGTTGACCTTAGTGAGGTTATTCCGCCGCCCGTGTATGCCGGTTGCCTGAGCCCTTCCATAGAAGCCATGCGCTATATGTTGGCTGATAGCGCTGCAATGGCCAGTTGGTTGGAGGAAAGCACGCAGGCTGCGGCCTTGGCACGGATATATCGTTCGGCTCTTCCCAGACCAGCTAGCGGACACGCCAGATATTCAGCCGAAGAACTTGCGGCACTCTTTCCCCTGGCAGTTGTGTGGCATAACGAGTTTGCGAAAACGTTCTCTGCTATTGGTACTCACTACGAATTCGGGGAGTCAGGGTCTATTACTGTCCGTCTGATGCAGATGGTCGCAGCAGAATACGCGGATGATCACGCGGGTTTGCAACTGGCGTTTGAAAACGAACTAGGGGTCATTCTTGATGAGCTGGCGGACATGGCTGGAACTTCCCCGTATTTATCCATTGTAGGAATATCATGGGATGGGGAAGTGCTGCGTACCACAGAAGCAGAACAGCAACAGATAGGGGATGCGATCTGGACGGAGTTTGTCGTGACATGGGAAGGAGGTGACTGATGTTCATTTTCACGATCGAAAGACGAGGCTGGGTCGCCAGGGTATCCAAGCGGAAGTTCAACGATTGTGTTCGGCAGGCTTTCCACGAGATCGGTATGTACTGGTGGCGAGTCCTGCGCCCCAAGCATTTCACCCATCGCGGGGCCACGGAATACAACTACGAGCCGCGGGTGGGTGAACGCTGGAACCTCGGCTCGAAGGGTTTCCGGGCAAGCTATACCGGCCGCAAGCTGCGCAGGTTCGGTCACACCCGCCCCTTGGTCTATACCGGGCAGTCCGAGCGCGACAGCAAAATCGCCCGCATTGTTGCCACGGCCAAGCGCGTGCGGGTGAAGATGACGTTGTCGCGCCTCAACTGGCGGCATGAGAGCCGGCGGCAAACCATGCGCGAGGAACTGACCATGATCTCCAAGGGCGAGAAGCGCTTTATACTGAAGCTCTTCGGCGACCGGATCGTTGCCGGACTGAAGGAAATTAAGGGCACAATCCGCCGCAAGGCGGCGTAGGAGTGATGCAATGAGTTTTACCCATACCATCGTTGAAAGCGTCTCGACATCGGGCCGCACATTGACAAGGCAGAACAGTTACAGTGGTGACTCGGAGCCGTCAATCTCAAAATCCATTCCCGATCAGTCTACGGATTACGAGATACAGTTTGCTCTCGATGTTTCCAAAACCGGCTTGATTTACATCGTTTCCGACCAGGACGTTACCCTTGAGACCAACAGCGGATCGAGTCCAGACGATACAGTCAACCTCAAGGCGGGTGTTCCCTACATCTGGACGGAGGACAGCTACCATACGCCTCTGCTGACTGTGGATGTCACGGCCCTATTCATCACGAATACGAGCGGGGCGGCAGCGCAACTTGAGATTGAGGCCCTCTACAACCCGACGCCGTAGGAGAAAACCATGGAAATCACAAAAAAACACAGCCTATATGGTGTGCAGTTCAACGCGACGATGTTGGGCGGAATAACTGCGCTGAACATCGACCCAGGAATCCAGGTGCGGAACGACGCGACGGGCGGAGAGGTCTTCTCACAGTTCCAGTCGATCAACGCCATACAGCCGGTGGCTACCTTCACCTCCAAGGCGATCAAGGCGGCTCTGGACCTGTCTGGACTGTTGGGGTTGGATATCTCTACGCTGGGGGCGGGGCTGAACATGTTCGCCTACAAGCATGCTTCGGCCGGCACACGGGCGGGGGAGACCTCACACCGGAAGTATAACGTGGTTGAGGGGCTGGTATTTCCTCGACGGCTGGTCGCCGCGGGGCGAGGGGATGCCGATCTGAACTACGAAGCCCGGATCACCCAAGACGGGAGCGCCAACGATCCGATTATTGTGACCAAGGACGTTACTTTGCCGCAGGCGGAATCAGACGATCAACGCTTCGCCCTGGGGCCGGTGACCATCGAAAGCGTCTTGCTGACTCACCTGCGCAGCTTTGAACTGGCCTTTGGGCTGACCGTCGAGACCGAGGGCGACGGTTCGTCGATTTACGATACCTTCGCCTCCATCGCCACAATCCAGCCGGTTATCACTCTGCGCGGTATTGACCTGGAATGGCTTGATTCGGCGAATATTCCTTGGCTGGGCAAGGTGGCAACACACACGAACACCGCGATCTACCTGCGCAGGCGAGCATCGGGGGGCAGCTTCGTTGCCGATGAGCAAGAGCAGCACATCAAGATCACCGCAGCAGGTCTGGCGACGATCGGACCGTGCTTCGATGCGGCCGGTGCTACGATGGGCGGCGAAGTCTCTCTCACGATGCCGTGCAAGTACGACGGCACGAACAACCCGGTAATAATCAACACGGCCTCGACGATCACATAGGAGGATTTATGGCGGGTTTTCTCTACTACTTGGCGGGCAAGGGGACCGACATCGAGGCGGCTGAACTCCACAAGCTGGGCTTGGGCTACGCCTTCGACGAAGAGCGCTGCGCGGCTCGTGGTGTCCGATGCGGGCCGGAAGGCAGCGGCGAGGGCATTGTGGTGGCTAATCCGCAGAGCGTGCCCGAACACCTGATTCGGTTTGAACCGACGCGACAGACCTGGCGGAAAGTCCCGAAAACCGACGCCTATGTGGGCATATACACCGATGAGAACCGCCCCGGGCCCGAGGACGTGCAACGCACGAAAATCCTCCCCGGTCATCTGGTGACATTGGGCGACGAGCGGGAGTGGCTTTGCCCGGTGGCCCGCGGGCGCGCAGAAAACGAAAAGACTCCCGATGAATTGCCCTATTATGTGGCACTGCCCCAAGCCACAACGGTCGATGACAAAGGCAACTGGCAGCAGGACGGGGTAATCCCGCAATACCAGGAACTCTGGGATATCACCTGCCAATTTTGGAACGTCTTCCGTGGGGCGGAATCGCAAAAAACGACGAAAGAGGGCAAGGCGCGGGTGGAGTTTGACTTCGGCGGGAGCAACGATGCTGCCCTGTTGGCCCTTTCAGCAAACTACCGGATAGGCAAAGCGGAAGTGGCGCTTCTGGGACTATTCAATGGGCAGTCGGTCAGCGGTATTCTCCAGGCCCTGATCGACTGGCCGACGGTTGAGGACTGGATCAAAAAAAAAGCGATGACATCCCAAGCGCCCGACAGCTCGCCTACCGGCGATGGGCAGCCGGCCGGCACGGAGGATACTGCCCCACGATAGCGGACTTGTGGGCATTGGATAAGGGTCTCTGATGGCTAAGCGTGGCAAAGGGGCTGGCGTATACGTCGAGATGTCCGGCGACGCTGAACCCCTATTGAGACAACTCCGGAAAGCCGAGCGGAAGATAGATCAACTTGAGGCCGGCCTGGGTAAGACGGCCCGAACCGGCAAACGTACCAGAGGCGCGATGGAGAGCGCCTTCAATCCGAAGCATGTAATGGAGTACGCTACGAGCGTATTGAGTGTAGGAGCAGCTGTCGGTACGGCCCGGGTAGCATGGCAGAATTATCTGGAGACAATGAGGGAAATAAGCGCGGAAGTCCGCAAGGCCAGCAATGAAATGATCGCGTTTGCCGCTTTGCAGGAAGGCGGCACGAAGGCGGCTCGTGTGCGTGAGGTGGCGGCCTTGGGAGTGCAGTATGGCATTACTGATCGAGGCCTGGTCTATAATACTTTCCAGGCGATGCAGTCCGCCGCGCTGTCCGCGCAACCCGAGATGACCGAAGAGGCGGCATACCGCTCAGGTATGGCAGCGACACAAACAATACTTGCCGCACAACAGGTTGGAGTACCTATCGAAGCGGGCACGGAAGTCGAGATCATGGGACGGTCTAAGGGCTTGGCAGCAGGGGAAGCCACACGAATGGCTTATCGTGCTGGACAACTCTCCTCTAGAACCCCGGAGATTATAGCACGCGGAGTCCAAGGCATAGCGTTTTGGGATGATCCAGAGGTGGCGTTTGCCATGGGCTCGGTCTTATCCGGCGGTGTGAAGCCGACACAGCTGGGCACCTACTGGGGGCAGGCTGGCGAGGCGCTCTCAGTGACGAGCAGTGCTAGTCCGTGGTTTCGTCGTCAAGAAATCCGTGGAGAATTACCAAAAGAAGCCACGCGACTACAGCGACTAGAAGCTTTGCATAAAGCAGGCATAGATACTGCAGAAGAGTTGGAGCGAATCGGGATTACCGAACGTCGGCAACGACAGGCGCTCATTGCACTTGTTCCGAACTATCCTGCTGTTGTGCGGACTCTGGCAGATATCCAAGAGACCGCCAAGCCGGGGTTGCTTGTAGCTGAGCGCCAAAGCATAGAGGCGGAAGTGCCCATGGCCAGGCAAGCCCGGCGGCTTGCGATTCTCGAAGCCCAATATGCTGAAGAGGCGGTCTTTGGCCCTCGCGCGGAGGAGGCCACGGGCTTGGAGGAGCGCCAACGAATTCGTGCTGTAGCAATGCGGCGACACGGCGTCGAGACTGCCTTAGGTGTGAAAGTCGCAGAAGAGGGTCAAGCTACTGGGTGGGCGGAAGCGAGATTATTGGTGGAATTCATTGCGCACACTTTGATCTCTACGCTCCCCGGGTCGGGGCGGCCTGCTGGCAAGTGGGGCGAATGGGGCGGTGCGAAAAAAATTCCCCCCTATTTAGACGTGCAAGAAGAAATGCGAGAACTCGGCAAAAAGCTGGACAAGCTTGTCGATTATGAAGGTCAGAAAGCCAATGGCTTAGGTGTGAACCCGAACCCGGATCGGTAACATGGCGAGCAGCATCGGCAGCGTCAACTTCTTCTCCCTTCCCTACGGGGTGGCGAACCCGCCCGGCAAGCGGATCGAAGACATCACCCGTTCAGGGACGAATGGCGTAGGCCTGCGCGACTTGGGGACTTCCGGTGAGATGTTCACAAAACTCGGTGTCCAGCATCACGCCAATGCGGCGGCGGTCAAGACGCACATAGTGGCATGCCGGGCTTTGATCGGTGATGGAGTGAAGACCATGACGGATAACCAAGGCAATCAGTGGACGAGGATCGCGGTATTAGCTGTGCGACCTCGTTCTGTTCAACCGATCATTGCCACAGGGTACGAATACCGGACGGAGATCGAATTTGATCTTCGCGACACGAATGAATCGTAGGAGAGTACTTTAGGACCCCAAACTATCGGGCACCGTGCGGATTGGCCTCCGTGTGGCGGTGCCACATCACCGACGCCCGTGTGGGGGCGCGGCGAGCTTAGAGGGAGTAGGATCATGGCAGACGAACACACGGGACCTGATGCAATCCGGGTGTACCACACCGGAGCGAGCAGCCATAACGCGGCACAGACCGATCCGGATTTGTCTATAGGCAATTACAAGTCTAGTTCTGAAGCATCGAATGTAGCGTGGTCAGAGACGGACTTGCCAGCGAATCTGACGGTTGAGTACATCGGTGGCAACACAGCCCTCGGCGACGGCACTTTGAGCTTCCCCACTGTCAACAGCGTAAAGTACACGCCACCGGGAGGGACCATAGGGGCCGAAGTAGCCATAGCCAACGGTGAGACGAAGATCGTGCGTGGTGGTGGGGCCTACTACGATCAGTACGTCCGCCTCGAGCGCACATCAACCGATGATCTCACCGGCCCGGCTACGCTGACGATCACCGATACTGACAACAACGCCGTCGGCTTCGACAACGTGAATGCTACGGACCAAGCGGCGGACTATGACGACTACCGGTGTCTGGCCTACTGCAATGACAGTGCCATTAGCGTTCAGAACTTCAAGTTCTGGCTACAGACGCTGGGTACGCAGCGGGTGAGTGCTACTCAGTTCTTACCTGATAGCGGGGCGGGGTATATCGAGATCGCATCTGGCACATTCGATGACTGGCCGGAAAGCGGCTGCGTACGGATCAGCAACGCAGCAGGGACGATTAAAGAAGTCGCCTACTATACAAGCCGTACGAGCACGGTCCTAACGGTTCCCGCAGTCGGTCGGGATGTGGTCGATAGTGCGGATAGTACGGAACAAGTGGGTCTTGCGACCGACCTCGTTGATGCCGTACCGTGTATCGAGATCGGGCCGGATGACGCGGGGGTACAAACTACTGGAGCCGGTTCAAATCCCGGAGATGAAGAAACTGCGCCCACACCTACCCCGACTTGGAAAATCCCGATCACCGAAACTGAGGCTATTAGCGTCGGCACTATCGCTAGTGGTTCGCACATAAAACTATGGAAGCATCGTACGAACATAGCGGGAGCAACGGAAGGCGTGGGGTTTATTCACGACGTAATTCACAAGTACGACGGGCCGTAGGGAGGTGATCGGTGGCACTGGTCGCAGGCGGAAACGGCGATTCGTGCGTGCTCATGTTGCATGCCGAGGGCGACGACGGGGGACAGACGTTCGTCGACGACTGCCACGGCGGCACGGTAAAGACTCTTACCGCAATCGGTGCCGCGCAACATTCCTGGAACGAACAGAAATTTGGTGAGAGCGCCCTGTATTGCGATGGTGGTGGAGCGTATCTTCAGGTCGATGCCAGCAATGACTTCCGATTCGCCGAGCAGGATTGGACGGTAGACTTCTGGGGGAAGTGCCCGGCCGTGGGGGGAATGCCACAGGCAGGGAATGCCTATTTCTTCTGCTGGTATGAGGACTACGACAACTACTTCGGTCTTGAGCGGGTAGCCAGTGCCGGTGCTACGACGAAGTTCCGTGCGCGATACGTCCTGGCTGGCATTGAGATATTCAACGCGGCGATGAGCACCTATGTCGATGTCTCGTCCTGGGTGCATTTAGAGATCACCCGCGTCGGCGACACCGTGAGGCTCTTTGTGGGCGGCGTGCTGAAGGCGACCGGCACGGCGGACGATACAGACTTCGCCGCAAACTTCGATGAATGGACATTGTATGTTGGGGCATCCTTGCTCGGGGGACAATCGGGGCTCAAAAGTCTTATCGGCTACGTCGACGAATTCCGCATTCTCCGTGGCGAAGCGGCGCACACGGGACCATTCACACCTTGGAGTAACGCTTACTCGCGGCCGAATACCTGCCACCTGCGGGGAACACACCTAATCCATCGCAGTGTTGAATGCCACATGCGAGGGACGCATGGGATTCTACATCAACCTAGTACCTGTCACATGCGTGGTCAGCACATGATCCTACGGGGGCATGAGGCTCACGTGCGGGGGACCCATACCGTTGAAACCGGCTGGGAATGCCACATGCGGGGGGCACATAACATTCTCCTTCAGGAGCAAACCTGTCACATGCGGGGGGCACACAAGATTCTCCGTAGCCATGAAGCCCACATGCGCGGGGCTCATACTGTTGGGATTACCCCGGTGGAATGTCACATGCGTGGTCAGCACATGATCCTACGGGGGCATGAGGCTCACATGCGGGGGACCCATCGCATCCTTGAGGCCATAGAATGCCACATGCGGGGGGCACATAACATTGAAAATACGGCCGTTGAACTCTACGAACACTACTACAGCGCCGGCAGCCCCCCGGACATGACTGGCAGTCCAACAGAAACATCGGCGAGCCTGCCGCACATCATGGGGGCTATCACCCCGACCGAAGGGCTACACTACATCGCAACTCAGTACCGCAACCGTTGGGGGCTGGCGAGCGGGCCAATCATCCTGACGATCGTCGAGCTTGATGGCGACGGGAATCAGATCGTCCAGCGGCCGTCTGATCCGGTGAATGTGGAGATAGAACCGGCGGCGAACGCAGCGGCGCGGGTGAGCGCCGAATACCTGTATGAACAGGACGAGGACCGTAAGGCGGACACGTGGTGCATTTACCTCACTGACGACGGCAGCAACCCCGACCCAGATGTTGATGAGCCCACCGAAGTCGACGTGGCGTGCGTCGATGGCGTGGCCCGCCTGGACTGGACTTCAGCGGAGTTTGACGACACGGACACGATCAAGGTGATTGTCACGCTCAAGCGATCTTCCGACGCCCGCGAGAGTGAGGACGAAACGATCCACACAACGACGGCGAGTACCTCCGGACCGGATACTATTACAGTCGATGTCATTAAAGCGTTTCCGGGGAAGAGATGAGCATTACCCATGTAGGATTACCACCGATTGCGATTCCGGGCTTATGGCCTTATGGGGCCGGCCAGTGTTGGCCAGCTCCCCGACATGCAGTCTATATGCGACAACGCTGGGATCAGCCCTGGGAGTTCGTGCCGTATCTGATGGCCGAATCGGCGACGGAGCGGGTGCTGCCGGCGGGTTCGAGCGCAACCCTGGTTTTCCGCCACGGGCGAATCAAGCCCGAGGATCAGACTGCTTTCGCCAATTGGGCAGCCAGAGCCCGGCACGACTGGTTCGTGTGTATCGCTTCCACTCCAGGGAATCTCCCGCGTATCCCCCGATTTTGCGGGATCGTACCGGGCCACCACTTCGAGATCGGCGGGAAGCGGACTACGGGGTCGGTGACGATCCAGCACGGAGATGAGCGGTTGCAGGCAGTAGGACTGGAGTACCTCCTTGACCGTCGGCGGCTGAATGATATTCGCGTCAGACAAGGGGATGGTACGGCGATCACGATCGACCGGTCGCCCCCGTTCAACGAACGCCTTGACCGCGGACCCGCGTTGCCCGGCAACCGGTCAGCGGAGCGAATTCAGGAGGGTATTGACTTTCCTTGCTACGGGTTCGCCTCTGATCTGGACGCCGATAGCAATCCGCACCTGTGGTCGATCGTCGATGCGATAGAATACCTGCTGCACTACACCAACCCTGCGGCAGATGGATACGAACCGCGGTTCTTCTTCGGCGCCCCGAGCGAATCCCCTTACAATCTGATGGCGTATCTGGACGCAACGTATGACATCATTCGACAGGAAGGACGCAGCGTATGGAACATCATTCGACACCTGTTCGATCGTCGGCGTGGTTTCGGGGCCCACGTTGCGTGGGGGATCGAGACGGACACGGCTAGCGCCGACTTCGGACTGCCGTCGGGCGATGTGAAAATCCGGGCGTTCAGTTGCACGGATGCTCCGTCACACGTCGAAGGGTTCACCTTTCCGGCGAATCCCCACGTGGAGCATCTTGTGCTTGATTCAGGTTTGGATGCTAAATCAGCCGTGGCGACCGTCGAATCCTCCAATACCTACGACGAAATCACGGTCCATGGGCCTCCGGTGGTTTCCTGCTTCTCGATGGCAGTCGCGGTTAGTCCCCATGCCGAAGCGGAACCAGCGTGGACAGACAGCGACGAGACTGCGTACCGGGGGGAAACTGACAGCGTAGTCGGCGATAAGACAATCTCTGCCGAGCACAAGCGGCGTCAGTCGAGGTACGATGCGGTTTACCGGCGGTTCCGCTTCCACGAATCCTGGGACTGGACGGATGCTTCCGGCCGTTCTTTGAGCCCGACGTTTGACGTGGATGGGAATATCCAATTTAACCAAACGGGGCCTTATTGGAAAGCTCCTCGCCGGTTTTTGGATTGGCTGCCGATTCGGGACTCGGCTGACGTGTCCGCCGAGGTAGACAACCCGGCGTGGATGAAACCATTGGCTATCGTCGAAGAGTTGGATTCAGACGGTGAGCCGACGTGCCATTGGCATCTGGTAAACAACCTATCAGAAAACATCATCGCGGCCAATCCTGGTTTGACAAACGGTAAAGTTGCTGTCTTGGATCGGGAGGATGCTGTCGAGGTAACATTCAATCCCAAGCACAGGCTGGGCAGGAATCACTTCGACCCTCCGACAGGGGATTCGATCGTTGAGCCCGTCTTCGATTATGAGCGCATGATTATGACCGTGGCCTGTGAGACCGACACGCGCCCGAGTGTCGTGGTTCAGACTGGGGCGCCGCCGATCTTGGGGCCGACGCAAGTTCCGATCCTGGACCGCAAACTGTCCATCTTTGTACCTGATGCGCAAGTGTGGGTTGTCGCCCCCGGAACTGTGGTAGGTGTATGGCTGGACGGTGAGCCTCATTACCAGCCGATCGCGATCCATCAGCTTCCTCGTGACGATACCGATCGTCTTCGCCGAATCGCCGCTTTGGCGCGAGTCATGTATGGCCGGCGGCGAACTTCCATTCGTATGACTAAACGCGGACTACTTGGGGTTTCAGGTCTCGGGCGGATCGTCACATCGGTGACGATAGGGCAGGGGAGTCACGACGTGAATTCGCCGGTGACGGAGCGAACGTGGGACTTCGTGCAGGGAACTACCCGAATCAGTACCGGCTGGGTGGACCTGGACGTACAGAGGATACGTTGATGCCAACGCTCATCGAACTAGAACGTGATGTCGCCAGCCTGCGGCAGCAGCTCGCACAGGTTCTACGCGATCAGATGCCACAGGCAAGCCGAGATCCTGAGCCGGTATCGGTTGGCACCGCCATTCGATTCGGCGTAGTGCGCAGTATCGGAGAAGGCACGGAGAACACTGTCAGCGTCCAGTTCCTCAAACGCAAGTCGACGGCGCCGTATTGGGAATTCGACGGCTCGGCGGTATCGGTCTCATGTTATGGTGATCTCACTGCGGCGGATTATGAGTGGCTCTTGTGCACGATAAGTGGCGAGTATGCCGCGAACGTCGGGTTTGGTCCCATCCCTCTGAGCCTCATAGATGGCGATTGGGTAGCGTGGCCGCTTACGGCCCCGGAGGCGTACGTTCCCCCCGATTCGCTTGAGCGCACTGATGCATATCCGGTCGGTGACGGCAGCGGTAGCGGACGATCTGGCACTATCCCCCCAGAGCCTCCCGGCAGCGGAACTACGACTTGCCCCACAGACGTATCTGAATTGACCTACACTGCGGCTGATACAGATGACTGGTCTGGCGACGTGCAGCCAGGACGACCCAACGAAGCCTTGGACCAGCTGGCGGACCGTGTCGACACGATAGAGACTGAGGGGGGGGGCGGCGACCTGAATGATCTGGATGATGTTGTCATTAGCGACCCGGCCAACGATGACCTGTTAGCTTACGATAGCGGCAACTGGGTCAATAAGACGATAGCCGCTCTGGGGCTCTTCCTGGCGGACGGCAGCATCCCCCTGTCGGACTATCTCCAGTTCAGTGCTCCGCGCGGATTCAAGGATCAGAATGAAAACATCCTCATTAAGTTCAGCCCTGTAGGCAGCGCCATCAACTATCTCCACATCACGAACGCTTGCACAGGCTATGCCCCGACCATTTACGCCCAAGGTAGTGACTCCAACATCGACGTATACTTTGCTCCAAAGGGGACTGGGGTATTCCTCGTGGGCGGCACAGCACCGGGGATCAAGGCCGACGATCTAGTCACGGCCAACCTCGATCTCAACCTTCAGAGCAAGGGTACTGGTGAAGTCAAGGCTAATGGCTCGGCAGTGATCCGTGTCGCAGATTCCGTAGACCTTTTGGATGACGTTGATACGTCGAGCGATGAACCGGAACTAAACCAGGTGCTCAAATGGGATGGTTCTAACTGGGTTCCGGGGACAGCTGGCGATACGACTGAGTTCACTTTCTCGATCGACAGCTTTAGCGATGGCATCAGTGCTACAACGCAATTGATAGGGGCGGGCACTTGGAAGGCGATTGGGGCAATCACGTTTACCGCCACCTATAGCAATCCCCCCGACGGTATGACCGCCTGGGTGGCGATGTCCGGTTCTAGCGTGGCCTGGGGCGACGATCTGGACGTGGACCCAGTGACCGGGCCGGAGGATACGGTCGAAGCCGTCTCCTATCCGAGCAGCGCAACAGGTACCATCGTGTTTACCCTCCATCAGGATGCTGACGAAAGTACGGATACGGAATCTGTATCGTTTGCCAACACGATGCGATATGGAAATAGCGCGCTGACTCAGGGCAATCAGACTGAAGCATCGCTAGAGGCGTTGACGGAGGTCGGGTCTGCCACCTCGCCGAATGAAAATCGCTCGCAAACGATCAGCAACATCGCAACGACCGCAAACTATCTGGTGTTCGCCTGGGCTCACCGGTTGAGCGGAAACGTCGACCAGGTGCGGATGAACAGCGGCGACGGCTATGTGACCGCAGCATTCGGCGCAGCGGCAACGACGGTGCAGGCCCTGTCACAAGAGAGCATCGCCAACGTGGACAACTCGGCTGGATTCTCTGAGACGTTCGACTGTATCACCAGCCTCATCACCGGTCTGGCTGACGGCTCAAACGATTTCCAGCTTTTGACACAAGCCTCCACGGCACAAAATTACATCCGCGGTGGGGGTAACACCGAGGGTACGCCCGGCAACTACACCGAGGCGGATATAGAGACGGGACTGACTGACGACTGGGTTGAGGCAACGAATGACCATACGCAGACGTGGCCGACGGTTACGTTGCTCGCTAGCGAGCATTACGTGATTGCTATTCCCACGCGGTTGGGCACGCCTACATTCTACGATAACGACACCGGATTCGAGGCGTCGTTTCAAGACCCGGCCGATCCGCCGTTGAGCATCACGAACGAGGCGGGTTTTCAAGAGACTTACAACATATTCGTCAGTACAAACCCGTTGGGGCCGGGTGATTTTAACTTAAGGACTGAGTAGATGGCTGACGGCATTGGGTTAACAGACAAAATAGTACCAAAGAACGCTGCCTTCACCGGCATAGTGCAGGCTAGTCAGGTGCTAGGTGGGGGAGACGATGGGACGTTACCGGTGGAATGCGTTGCCGACGAAACGGTGACGTATGCTAAGATGCAGCACGTCTCTGGTACGAATAAGCTTCTCGGCCGTGTAAGTGCGGGAGCAGGTGACGTAGAGGAAATCACTTGCACCGCGGCAGGCCGCGCGATGCTCGACGACGCAGACGCAGAGGCGCAGCGGGCCACCCTGGGCCTTGCGAGTATGGCCCTGGAGTTGGCTACAGCGTTCCTGCGGCTGGCTGGAGTGTCGGGTGGGCAGACCGCTTATGGCGGTACGGATGCCAGTGATGGCCTGAAACTCAAGAGTACATCACATGCCACCAAAGGCATTGTCGAGATAGGCGACGAGGGAGATATCATTCTCGGGGCCGACGGACAATCGACGCCGACGGAAATGAAGCCGTCCGTCGACGAGATGATTGACCTTGGAACCATAAGCCTGCGATTCCGGGACCTGTACGCTAGTCGGCCACACGTGCCGGTGTCTGACGATGACGTGAGCGATCCTCCGACGGATGGGGAACTCGATACGGCATTTGGTACACCTGCCACAGTTGGCGAGGGTTTCGTCGGCCTGGTCGATGATGATGATGCCAACACAAAAGCGTGGATAGTGTTTAGCCTCGGCGGGTCATGGTGGCACAAGGAACTGACGAAGGCGGTGTAATATGCCGGACGCTGTAGGTGATTGCGAGGGCTGCACGGCCTGTTGTTCACGGTGCGGAGTGCCCCCGTTTCAAAGTTGGGAAGAGTTGGAATCCCTACCAGAGGAGTTGCGCGCACCGATACTCGCCTACTGGGATAACGTTGGCAACGGCCCTGCTCCCACGGATGCGGGCCTTTGCTCGTGGCTGGTGGAGAATGTGGGTTGCGCGCACTTTGAGCATCGTCCGCAAGTCTGCCGCGATTTCGCCATCGACGGCCCTTTGTGCCAATGGTTCAAGGGTGGTTGTGTGGGGATACCGCCCGTGGAGATGGGGAGATAAATGGCCCTTCTCCAAGAATACACAATCGAGGCCGACGATGACGCCCGGATGCACGAATTCGCGCCGGATACCGAATACGGCGGGCAAACGACAATCGGCGTTGGCTACACAACAGCAAAATTCGGCGATACGATACGTTCTGTTCTGCGGCTCCCTACGTCGGGGCTGCCGGAGGGGTTTCGCATACAAGGCAACGCGAAACTGCGGTTGTACTGTACGACTGCGGCGGCGAGTGATGAGCCGATAGCAATACATGAGATCGGAGAAAAGCCCTATGGCTATCCTGACGTAGGGTGGATTGAAAATGAAGTCACCTGGAATGACTACAAGGATTCAACTGCGTGGTTGACGCCAGGGGGGCGGTTCAAAGCGACTCCGATAGATACCTCGACATTGCCGACGGCTACGGGGGATGTGGATCTGTTCGATAGTGCCGCCCTCGCCGATCACGTGGCCTATTGCTTGTCGTATAGCGATCCGGTCAACGTGTTAATCAAAAGAACGTGGGAGAATATCCCGTCCGTGAGCGCCTATTTCGCGGCGAATGAGCACGCGACTTATTCCGGGGTGCGGTTGATCGTGCAGGGTGTTGTCCGCACAATCCACTTTGTAGGCGGCGTACAGCTAGTGGGCAAAACGACCCTGGCGGGCGGATAAGCCCGATAATTTCGTGCCTGGGGCGACCAAAATGGGCAAAAAAAATTGGGCAGGGCTCGCCGAAAGCTGGTATACTGGTGGCGGATAAGTGACACTTTTAGGAGACCACCATGTACCGTATGTTTGTTGCGCTGTTTGCGCTGTTGACCCTGGCTGGATGCTGGAATGAGACCAGAGAAGGAACGATCGAGGACAAGTTGATGGCAGTTACATACCCGAGGAAGGACAACCACCCGAACCCACACCAGATCGGCCCGAATGAGTGGC
>CAYTTK010000019.1:0-26107 GCA_964440735.1 uncultured Pirellulales bacterium | reverse complement strand
GTTTTGCCCTGGATTTGTGGACTAAAGCTGCGGTATTCGACTGGTTGAAACAAAAGCCGGACTGCAGGTTCTCTATTATAGATGGCTTTTTGCAGTTTGTACTGGCTCATAATGACGGAGCCGCTTTCGGATTATTCTCCGGTAAACCCTATGCGCTGGCAGCTCTTTCCGCTGTTGCGTTGATAGTAATTATCATGATTTTCTTTTTTGGGGGAAAACAGCAAAAGTCAATTTACATCGCACTTGCACTTTTCGCAGCCGGCGTTTGCGGCAACCTATACGACAGGATTTTTAATGATGGCTTTGTCCGGGACTTTATCGACGTTTATTATCGCAGCTATCATTGGCCTGCATTTAATGTTGCCGATGCCCTGCTTTGTATCGGCGTTGGAGTGTTGATTTTAACGACCTTTTTCACTGCGAAGCCATGTCAAACACATGGTCAGCAACAAAAATAGGCGCGCTCGACGCTACACCAAGAGCAATCGCATCAGAAGGGCGGGAATCAATTTCGACTATTTTGCCGTTCATACTCAAATGTATCTTTGCATAAAAGGTATGATTGCGCAAATCATTTATCACTATCTTCTCTATTTTCGCACCAAGGCCTTCTATAATACCGTCCAGCAAATCATGTGTCATCGGGCGCGGCGGCTTGATTCCTTTCAAACGGAGGTCGAGTGCGAAAATTTCAACTATGCCAATTACAATGGGAAAGCTGCGCTCTCCGTGACGCTCCTTTATAACGATTATCTGCTGGTCGGATGTCTCGTTTATAATTATACGTGATAGTTCCGCTTCTTTTTCCATTTTTGCACCGCCTTTATAGTATCATGGGCTTGAATTCCGTGATACCACGGCCAAGATGGCCGTGGTACTTATTCCAATTCTGCAAGGTGCTTTTCAATAGTCTCTAACTGTCCTGTCAGCTCAGCCAGCCTGTCCTTTGCCTGGGCGACTACCTCCGGTTTGGCCCTGGTAACAAAATTCTCATTGGCCAGCTTGGCCTCTACCGCTTTTTTGGCCTTTTCTATCTCCTGCTTTTGTTTCGTAAGACGTGCAAGCTCTGCCTCAGGGTCAATCACATCGTGCACAAATATCTGCATATCATCCACTATCGCAGTAGCAGCATTTTTGGGTTTTTCAATCGATTCCCCGGCTGCAAACTCTTTCACACCAGCCAATTGCTGAACAAGTCCGGAATTTTGGTTTAGTGTATCTACTGTCTCCTGCTGCGACTTTGCGGACACTACCAACATCTCTTTTGGAGCAATGTTCCTGTTGTTCCTGATATCCCGTACAGTTCGAATTGCCGCCTGGATAATTTCAATTTGCTTTTCGGTATTCTCATCCACAAAAGATTCTAGGGTTTCCGGCCATCCTGCTACTATCAGGGCACTTTCTTCTTTTGCTTCGACTAAACCCTTGAGCTTCCTGATAGGTATAATTCCATTTAGCTTTTGAAATATCCCTTCGGTTATAAACGGCACAAACGGATGCAAAAGACGAAGCGTCTGGTCCAGCACAAAAGCAAGAACATTTTGGGCAATAGGCTTCTGCGCTCGGTCCTGCATCCTCGGCTTGGCCCACTCGAGATACCAGTCGCAGAAATCGGTCCAGAAAAACCTGTAGAGCTGCGCCAACGGCTCATTGTACTTAAACTCTTCCAAAGATTTAGTAACTTCAGCTATAGTCTGCACCAGCCGCGACAGAATCCACCAGTCGGCAATCGTCATCTTGTCTTTATCAAATTTCTCTGCATCTATTCCATCGAGATTCATCAAGGCAAAACGCGAGGCGTTCCAGAGCTTATTGCAGAAGTTCCTGCCGATATCCAGCTTCGGCGATGTGTTTTCCACCCGCCCGTCCGGCAGGGTCATTTGAACAACCGGCATACGAATATCCTGTGTATCCGTGGTCATACTGGCTAATGTAAACCGCATCGCATCTGCACCGTGACTATTGATGGCTACCAGAGGGTCGATGCCGTTGCCTAAGCTCTTGGACATCTTGCGTCCTTCGCCATCCTGAATCATCGCGTGAATATAGACATCGCTAAATGGAATATCACCAACGCAGTATTGCCCCATCATTACCATACGCGAAACCCAAAGCGTAATAATCTCGCGAGCAGTGCAAAGTACATCACCGGGATAGAATGTTTTCAATTCCGGCGTATCATCCGGCCAGCCAAGCGTACTAAAAGGCCAAAGCGCAGACGAAAACCATGTATCCAGAACATCCTCATCCTGAATCAAATCGTCAGAACCGCATTTTTCACAATTTGTTGGGTCCTCAAGACCGGAACTGACTTGTTCGCACTTTTGACAATACCAAATAGGAATCCTGTGTCCCCACCAGAGCTGTCTGCTGATTGGCCAGTCGCGGAGGTTCTCCAGCCAGTTCTGATAGGTCTTAGCATAGCGTTCCGGAATAAACCTCAACCGGCCGTCAAGCAACGGCTTCAAGGCAAGACCAGCTAAAGAATTGACCGGCACATCAGTCCCCTCAATCAAACCGGAACCGAACTTCTTTTTCAAATGCTCAATTGGCTTTTTAACTGCAATATACCACTGGTCGGACAGATACGGCTCGATAGGAACGTGGCTGCGATAGCTGTGTCCGACTTCGTGTTCATACTCGCGGACATCCTCCAATAATTTTTCCTGGCGAAACCACTCGACAACTGCCTCTCGTGCTTCGAAACGGTCCATCCCGATAAGATTTTCTACATCGGGATTCTTAATCTCCTCCCAGTCCTTCCAGTCGTATTTATCGCTAATCGAACCGTCCGGCGCCATCACGTTTATTATTGGCAGATTATGCCTCTGACCAATCCCCCAGTCATCCGGGTCGTGGGCGGGAGTTACCTTCAAAAATCCAGTCGAGTATTTTGCCTTTTCATCTTCGCTGTTTGGGTCGGGCAAAACAACATGCTCATCCGCTATGATAGGAATAATTCTGCCGACAATCGGCAGACGGACTTTTTTGCCAACCAGATATTTTGCACGCGGGTCGTTCGGATTCATTGCAACAGCGGTATCGCCGAGCATCGTCTCCGGCCTGGTCGTCGCGACAGTTATAAATTCTGTGCGTTTGCCTTCAGCCTCTACTGCTATAGAGAGTGGATATCGCAGGTACCAGAAATGTCCCTGCACCGTCTCATGCTCGACCTCATCATCTGCCAGGACCGTCTGCGTAGCAGGGTCCCAGTTGACAAGGCGTTTGCCTCTATAAATCAGACCATCCTTGAAGAGCTTAAAAAATGCAGACCGAACTGCATTTGCGCACACCTCGTCCATCGTAAACCGCGTTCGCTGCCAGTCACACGAACAACCCATCGCCTTTAGCTGGCTGATGATTGTAGCTTCGTACTCGTCCTTCCAGGCCTGAACACGACCGACGAATTCCTCACGCTCGAAGTCGGTCCGCCGTTTTCCTTCTTCAGCGAGGATTCGTTTCTCAACGACCGTCTGCGTAGCAATACCGGCGTGGTCGGTCCCAGGCATCCAGAGCGTGTTATACTTTTGCATCCGGCGAAATCGAATCAGAATATCCTGCAGCGTGTTATTAAGTGCATGGCCAAGGTGCAGAGGAGCGGTTACGTTAGGCGGCGGAATTACGATGGTATAGACCTTTTCATCTCTCCGGCTACGGCTCGCTTCGCCGAGACGAGTGCCATCACCTGATGGTTCAGCGTGAAAGTATCCGCCGCGAAGCCAAATCTCATCTGCCAGTTTCTCTATCGTTTGCGGCTCATAAACTTTCGAAAGTTCTTCGCCCATAAACAACTCGTTTAAAACAATTGCCTATAATAAATCCCAACCAAACATCAAGTCGGAATTCCATTTTAATAAAAATACACACTAATGTAAACCCCGTTAGAAAATCCATTTTAATAAAGTTATAAAAAGCGTAGAGATGGCTGTTTCTAACGGTTTAAAGCAAACAATTAAGCAAATAATCGTTCCGAATACTATGGGAGCATTATTTTACCGACTCGAACTTGATTTTTGACTAATGTGCTTGTATATTGAAAGACGTCTCTACAAGGAGAAACAAAATGAGATTTACGAAGATGCACGGCTTGGGCAATGACTATGTTTACGTCAATTGCTTCGAGGAAAAAGTTGAAAATCCAGCGGAGCTTGCTCGAATCGTCAGCGAACGCCATAAAGGCATTGGCGCCGATGGCCTGATTCTTATATGCCCATCTCAATCGGCTGATGTGCGGATGCGCATCTTCAACGCCGACGGCTCAGAAGCGGAGATGTGCGGAAATGGTATTCGTTGCGTGGCTAAATATGTATATGAGCACAAGCTGGCTAAAGCAGGTGGGGCGTTTTCCGTATATGGTCAGCGGCCATATCCCACTTCTTTGAAGATAGAGGCAGGCAATGGGATTTCGACTGTTGGATTAATAATCGATGACAGTGACAAAGTCGAAAATGTATGTGTTAATATGGGCCGGCCGATTTTAACGCCGAAAGATATCCCTGTGAAGCTGGCTGGCGACAAGATTGTTGAACAGCCAATCGAAATCCTTGGACAGGAATTGCTGATGACTTGTGTATCAATGAGTAATCCTCACGCAATATTTTTCTGTGATGATGTAAAGTTAATTGAACTTGAAAAACTCGGACCGGCCATCGAAAACCATAGTCTCTTCCCGAACCGAATCAATGTGCATTTTGTTCAGGTTGATAAGCCGACGGAATTTACTATGCGAACATGGGAGCGGGGCAGTGGAATTACACTGGCTTGCGGCAGCGGTGCTTGCGCATGCTGTGTAGCAGCGGTGCTTACCGACAGAGCAAAACGTGTATGCACTGCACATTTACCCGGTGGTGAACTGGATTTGAATTGGAGTAAAGAGGATAACTGTGTATATATGACCGGCCCGGCTGAGCAGGTATTTGAAGGCACTTGGCCAGATAATTAGTCCTTACACAGATAGTTTTGGGGATTGGCAAAATTCAAGAGCCACACCACAATTGACAGGTAACAGAGGGTCGGAGATTTCACAAGCTCTCAAGAGCTTTGCAAAACCTGCAATCCTGCCGCCAAATTCCAGCAGACCTTTCGTCGGCGGAATTGACAATTCGACTTTGAACAGAGTTCCTTGTGTAATACCGCTCGTCTTAAATGTGTCGGCTGATGTTTGAACATATAATCCGCCGGGACAGATATTAATAGTGCGGCCGATATAGTGTTGCTTTGCTTGGGTTCCAACTTCATTGAAAGAAATGTCTAACTCTGCTCCAACTCGTCTGAATCTGCGCCTTTCAGGAGTGTCCATCTTTTTTGCCTCCTTGCTTACTCTTAATCAAAGGTTATTTTCCTTAATAAACTTGCATATTATAGTCTTTAGCAAAATTTGTTCCAGAGAGCGATGCCGACAAATACCCTATTTTAACTTTATACATGTGCTTATCTAACAGAAGGTTAAGCAAAATTAACCAGCTATTACCAAAGGACATAAAAAACAGGTTAAATTTAACGTTGACAAATAGCAACGCAGTAGGTTGTTTTTACACAATATGGGCTGGATGTTGTCACGAGGTGAATTAGTTTAGATGCTTATTCTATAAAAAGTTACGTTTTTTGCTAAATAAGCAGCTCTTACTGTCCGAAAAAAGTAACAAATGCGTTGTTTTTTTTCAACGTCCAAACTTGACAGTTCGAAGAATAGGTTCTATTATCTCAAATTATGCCGGAACACCAAAGATTACGATCGAAAGAGCCAAATATAAGTGACAAAATCGGTAAGGATTCTGATAAGTCGAACTCGAAGTGTGAGCCGCTTGGCACACCAATCATCCAGTCTCTACCGTTTGGAATCGTGGCTTTCAATGCAGATTTGAAAATTATTGATAGTAATCTTCGAGCAGCCCAGTTAATCAAATTAGGCAAGTATATTGATAAAACTTTGGCTAAAGGCACCGATAGTCCGGACAGGCCGGGCATAAACTGGACAGAGCAGTTACAAGCATCGATATCCACCGGCAGGACACATCGGTTTGACGGTATAAATTACACGGTGGACGGCAAAACAAAACTGTTTCGAATCGTCTGTGCACCTTTGAAAAAGGCAGAGACACATCCTGACGGCGGAATTATCATAATCGAAGACATAACCGGAACAGTCAATATACAAAGACAACTGGCTAACGCTGAAAGACTGGCTACTGTCGGTAAGCTCGCCTGCAAGGTTGCTCATGAGTTAAATAACCCTATGGATGGGATTCTGCGATACATTAATCTCGCGATGAGAATCGTTGAGCAAGAGAATCTCGAAAAGCCAAAAGAATACCTCTCCCAGTGCCGTCAGGGCCTGATGAGAATGGTTCATATCGTAAGCGACCTGTTGGAATTTACCCGCAGCACTTACACACCTTTGGAATACACCAAAATAAAGCAGATTATCGAAGATGCTTTAAAAACGATGGCTAAAGATGCAGAAGCTCTAAATATCCGAATTTTACGCGATTACGCCTCGGGTATGCCCCGAATCAAAAGCGGCAATCTGTTTCAGGTATTCTGCAATCTTACGAAGAACGCTCTGGATGCAATGCCGCAAGGGGGGCAACTCAAGATATCAACACGCCTGGTGGAGGATGGTGCCATCGCAGTGGTGTTTCATGATACGGGAACAGGTCTGCCTACGGAAAATACCGATGTTATTTTTGAGCCGTTCTTTACAACAAAAGATAAAGGGACAGGATTGGGCCTTGCAATATGCAAGGACATAATCGAGGGTTATGGCGGGCGAATAACCGCTGAGATAGCACCAAAGAAAGGCAGTATTTTCACCGTGTATCTGCCGGTAGAAGATAGTCAAGAAAGGATTTCATAAAAACAGCAGGGGACTTTATGAGAGAAAAAAGTATTCTTGTTATAGATGATGACAGAATCATATTGGATTCACTGTGTGAGTTTTTGACGCTGGAAGGATTCCAGACCAGCGGGGCCGAATCATTAAAGGGCGGGCTGGACAGACTGCAAAAGAACAGCTACAGCCTTGTCATAACGGATATTAACCTGCCGGATGGAGACGGCTTCGAATTATTAGATACGGTCAAAAGAAACTATCCTCAAACGGTTGTCATAGCGATAACCGGCTACGGCACTATTGAAGGTGCGGTCAAGTCTATCAAGCTGGGGGCATACGATTACCTTACAAAACCAATCATCGACGACGAATTGCGATTGACAGTAGAAAAAGCTATTAAACAACAATCGCTTATGAGCGAAAATGAAAGACTGCGTTCACAACTCGAACAAAAATACCGGCTTGAAAACATAATCAGCCACAATTATAAAATGGCCAAGATTTTTGACCTTGTTGAGGCCGTTGCCGACAGCACGACCACAATCCTGATGGCCGGCCCATCGGGTACCGGCAAAAGTATTCTGGCAAGGGCAATACATCATCGTTCCAGCCGGCGAGATAAACCCTTTGTAGAGGTAAGCTGTGGAGCGATGCCGGAGACACTGCTCGAGAGCGAGCTTTTTGGCCATATTAAAGGTGCATTTACCGGTGCCGTTGGTGATAAAGAAGGCAAGTTCTTAGCTGCCGACGGCGGAACGATATTCCTTGACGAGGTTGCCAACGCCTCGCCGGGACTGCAGGCCAAACTTTTACGCGTCCTAGAGGACAGACAGTTCGAACCGGTCGGCAGTAACAAAACCAAAACCGTCGATACACGAATCATCATCGCTTCAAATCGCAATCTGGATGAGGAAGTAAGGCAAGGCAGGTTTCGAGAGGATTTGTATTACCGCATCAACGTAGTAATAATAGACCTGCCTCCTTTACGCGAGCGAGTGGGTGACGTCCGCCTGCTGTTAGAGCATTTTTTGCGAATGTATTGTGCACAGCACAATAAAGAAAAGCTCGGCATTACCGATGAAGCGATGGAATATCTGGAGCGTTATTCCTGGCCGGGCAATGTTCGTGAGCTGGAGAATGTTATCGAGCGGGCAACCTTGCTTAGTAAAAACAGGTTCATCGGTCCTGATGATTTGCCAAATTCAATCACAAAAGAGCCAAGCCAACAGCAAAAGACATACAAGCAAATGAGCTTGAAACAGGCGTTGGCTGAACCGGAGAAAAATATCATTCGCCAGGCCCTTGAGGCCAACCACTGGAACCGGCAGGCGACCGCTGAGGCACTTGCAATAAACCGCACAACACTATTTAAGAAGATGAAACAGTACGGTTTGTACGATGAGGCAAATAGACTTGGACTTGTGTAAGAGGACGTTGTTGATTAAATGATACATAAATAAGGAATAATAAAATGATAAAAATGTGCTTGATTTAGATAATATGATAAGTTACAATTGTTTGTATATCTAAATCTGATCAACATATCATGGAGTGAGGCGATGAAAAAGTATCTTACATTACTTCTGCTTTTGTTTTTCATTGGCTGCGAAAGTCCCCATGCCAAAAAGATAACTGATTGTCGGGATGTTAGTGGAATAACAGAAGACGCAAACCAGACAACCAGCGAGGTTGTTGAAAGCACATGCGTTGATAATCTCAGCTATGAACCTGAATTCGTAAAGAGAAAAGAAAAATTCTACGGGCATACGAGGAAAGGTGAGTTTTTAATGCTGGACGGTCAATTTGGCCAGGCCAAAAAAGAATTCGTAAAAGCGTTGGAATATGACCCGAACAATATTGACATAATCAGAATGGCCGCTGAGTCAGCTATGAATGAGCCGGATTTCAACCTGGCGATTAAATTATTTAAAAAGGCGGTTTTCATCGATAAGTATGATTACAGGTCATATGGAAATTTAGCATTTATATATTATGTGTTAGAAGATTATGAGGAATCAAAAGAGGCATTTAACAAGGTTCTGGTTACTCTACCCTCTCTTCTGTGCCAGACTCTTGCACGATTACAGGTGAGCTGATAAGCTTTTTTTTAACAAAACTAAAAACTTCAACTATGCCAAATGCAGTGAGCACAAGATAGAGTGCAACTATAGGTACTCGGTATCTGGCAACACAATTACTCCCTATTATCAAGGGAGAATACACGGCGCTTAGTATAAATAGCACAAGATAGGAGCGTTGGAGTTTTCTAATCCACATTATAACTGCACCGATTATCATAAATATATATCCTATCATCACTATCAGCATCAGTATTGGAATCAAAAAATACTCCTCACAAGAATCACGGAATAATTTACATAGCCTGCCTGTGATACTAAGTAATAATGCAGAATCGACCTGTATTTTGCGCAGCCCCAATAGCTCTCTCATATCACCTTCACCTACCCCCATAAAATAAACAATCATACCCTTTAAATGCAGAGTGAAGAACCTCCAGGGATGCTTTGAAATATACTCTCTTGCTATTTTACCGGCTAATGCGGTTCTTTCCTGGCTCCAGAATTCAACAGGTGCTTGTTCCCATAACTCTTTTTGCTCAGCTATAGTTGTTTCCTTTCCGGCAGTAGCAACTAAAAACTCTAATCTGGCCTGTTCCCTACTTATGTTCTCCACATTTGCCTTCAATGTTGCTGCAACATAATAACATAAGGTACCATTGAAGGTAGTTGTTAAAGAATATCGTCCAAACCGAATCAGGTTACGAAATTGCCATGGCGACAGAACTGTAGCAAATACCAAAAATACCGTAACCATATTAATTAACTTACGATATAACTGTTGCTTCTGAAGCAATAGTAAAAACATCAAAATCACAATGAAATACTGAAAAAGTGGTCGAATGAATGTCGCTAAAGCAAGCAGGAAAGCTGATAATATTATATATAAAAAAGGAGGTTTATCTTTCTGAAATGCATGCACAAAGATTATCATACTCAACACAAAAACAAACGTACATGGAATCTCACTAAGAAGTGAGATAGCATAAAGAGGCGTCAACCAGTTTACCGCATAGAGAAGTGCCGCTACCAATGACACGAGTTTCGATTTAAAAAGCATTCTTGCAAGGAAAAAAGTCATTATCGTAATCCCAACATCAAGCAGGTTTTGAGCTAAAAGAACAACCCAAATCCTTACTCCAAAAAGGTAATAGAAAAATACAATAAATAGATTATACCCGGGGGTTCTGGCAGGCGAAAACCAGGAGAGCGAGCCGGTTTCGAGAATACGCACAGCATGTTCATGGTAAGATATAGCATCACCTTGCAGAATCTTGTGCTCTACAACTTCTTGTTTCCAGGGTTGTTTTTGGCAAAAAAACGCCGTCCGTATAAATAATGAAAGCAGAAAAACTAGAATTAGAATTTTATTCTTAAGCCAAAACACTCTTATGTTCTTGTAGAAATTATTCAAATTCATAATGTCTCCTTTGGCAGATTAGGGGTGGCAGCGCGTTTTGGTAATGGAAATACATAGATTAACCTCGCTTCTTGAATTGAAATTGCATGCTGGTATCGTAATACAATATACGTTTTTAGTACTAATTGTGCATTAAATAATTTCAGTGACGATCTGACTGTGTTGGTTTTGACCTACGATACCACTCTATCATTGCTTTCAGGCCTTCATCGAATGGTGTTCCGGCTTCAAAGCCAAAAAACTTTTTGGCTCTTGAAGTATCCAGGCATCGTCTCGGTTGTCCATCCGGCTTGGAGCTGTCCCAGCGAATCTGGCCCTTAAAACCGGTCAGTTTCGCAATCTTCTCAACCAGCTCTTTTATAGTTATCTCAAATCCCGCTCCGATATTGACCGGCTCGCAGCCATTATAGCGCTCCGTCGCTAACAGTATTCCCTCAGCCGCATCAGCCAGGAGTTGATTAAACTGGACGAACTTACTTGCCTGAATCACTGCTGGCGCAAATTGTGGTGAATCATTACTGGGACCACGAGCGACTATGCAGGCTGCAAACAGATGTGTCTTGGTATCACAAACAGCTGTTACTTTAGGCCAGTGATAGCGTAAAAAGCGTTTGTAGCCTTTCCTGCGAACGTAATAGCGAGAGGTATGACGACCTTCCAAACCGGTCGCATCAACAGCTGCTTGTGGATGCTCGTCAAGCAAACCGATATTGTCTGCCTGACTGAAAGTGGCGTCTAAGATGCTTTCAAAAGCCCTTTTTTTAGAAGCCGTTGTTCGGCATAACAAAGTGTGGAATAATGTGGTACCTTTTTGAGGCCCAAAACTTTGCGTAAGTCTGAAAAGTCCTTGAGCATCTGAATTATGCCGCGATAATCGGTCTTGAGGAACTGACGTAAAACCAGTATCGCAAATAATTGATGTTGAGTATAATCGTGGCGAGATTAATTGGAAGAATAAGTGGACAGACTGATTTTGGCGCTTCGCAGAGCGGTTTTTGCCAGAGCCACCGGCGATTTGGTCATTTTTCTTTTTATCTCCATGTACCATAAATCGTCCTACTTGTTCAAAGAACTTGAATGTTTTCAACAGAGCAATTTCGTAACAAAATGCATTTGATTACTTAAAAACTTTGGACTTAAAAAACACGCTTTTCCCTCATATATCTTACCTCCTTTTTAATAAATAGACATGCCCTCCAAAGCCAATTTCAAATCCGTTTGAGTTAATTAGGAAGGATAGCTCGAAGTAGTATAAATGAAATCTCTCCCCTTTCTCCTTCAAACAAAAAGAATATACGCTATAAATGAAAAAGTCAAGGAAAATCTTCGTTTTTTGCAATTTTCCCGTAGAAATACGTATAAAATCCCCTGCTTTTTGCGGAATGAGGGAAGGTAGAATGAATATAAAAGATAGAGCTAATGCTATATAGAAATTTATCTTAGCCGTTTTTTAGTCAGTTCAAGAAAAAATCATAGGCTGTTCACATAAATCTATGTCCATTTTAACAAAAGCTACTCGGAATGCTTTTTCCACTACAATAATCATTTATCACTACTTATCCTGAGCGAATTTATACTGAGCGGAGTCGAAGTAGTCGAAGGAATCACTAATCAATTAAAACGGCTCGGCAGCGCAAGAAAAATAGCTTTGGGTTTGAAAAAATTTTTGGATATGAAAAAGTAATTAGCTAAACCTGCTATGACGTCAAATTCTCGTCTTGAGAATCTTCTTTTTCTTTTTTCCCTTCTTCCCCTTCTTTAGGGGATGGCACTATACTTATAGGTAAAGATTTCAAGCCAAGGAAAACTTCTGTAAGCCCTCTGTGGATTATCTCTTGGCTAACGTCTATATCACCGTATCTTTGTGGAGTATAAGACCCTCTTTTAAGTATGACTTTATCAAAGTGATAATTCAACGATTCAGCCATTTTAGCAAGGAGTTCGACAAGAAGCTCATCTTTCGTTTTCGCCCATACTTCGAGCTGAGCATTGAAAGCTACATTGTCTTTTGGGGGGCTATCACTGCCAGACGCTACAGGCAGCTTGGGAGCGTTATATAAATGGTCTCTAAGTTCAGACCACGCCTCAACAACCTTTATATTCCTTTTTCGTCTCCGGAAAAATAAATAATCAACTACACCTTTATTAGAAAAAATAACATCAATCATATTAAGAGCTTGCACATGCTCCAATACAAGAGGGCGACCTCTTGTAGACATCAAGGTCATAAATAGTTTTCTTTTCTCTTCATGTTTCAGCTTAAAAAATTCAACGATTTTTTGAGCTTGCACAGCAAGAATAGGACCAGCTATTATTGCAATAATTGTAATGACCGTGCTCATAATCCTTCCCTTTCAAACCTTGATACAATGATATCAATATCAAAGTATAACAAAGATTCTTTTCTTTGAAAGCAAATTCTTACAAATTCTTTATTCCTATATTGAAGGCATAAAAATAGCCCCGACTCGTGGTTTAAGTCGAGGGCTTTGCATCCTTACTAAGTTAGGTGGTCCCTTGAAATGCTGAGTTTACGTAACTTACTAACATTGCCTTCTATCAATGCCTTCTTTTTTGCTCTGCTCCAGCGTTTTATCTGTTGCTCTCTGGCCTCTGCTTTAGCTCTTGTTGCAAAACACTCTGAATACAGAAACTGGCATGGAGGATTGCGCTTGGTATACTGGCCACCTTTACCCTGAAAATGATCTTTTAAACGTCCTCCTAAATTACTCGTAATGCCTGTGTAAAAAGACCCATTACGGTTTTTTGTTATGTATAAATACCACATAATCGGAAGTATCCTTCGACGCGAGTTGAACAACAATTCAACTCTTGCTCAGGATGGTTCGCCGCAGCAAAATGGTGAGCAAGGCAACCGGCGAAAGCCGGATTGCCGCGTCGAACCACTGCCCAGGACTGGAGTCGAACCAGCACGGGCCGAAGCCCACCAGCCCCTCAAGCTGGCGCGTCTGCCTATTCCGCCACCCGGGCCCATCAATTCATTATTTACTATTTATTATTGATTATTGATTATTGATTGTCAATAAACATTTCAATAGGTCCTAAAACACTCCGATAATAGCGAAAATTCTTCCTGTATCAGACGGATATTTTATTGAAACAAATAAAATTCTTTCAATTGTCACTGTCACGTCTTGAAAAAAGCATTTCAAAGAATTATAATGATGTTATAGCTTCAGTCTTATAAACAATTTTGGGGGGCGAGGGTGATGAAGTGGGAGTTGAGGGTTTTTCATTTCCGCAGGGATGTGACCATAAGTTTTTTGGCTGGTGGCCGAATTCTCTTTATAAGCCCGTCACAGCAATTCTTTTAATAAGCATTTTTGCCGGCACAGGACAGGCAGGATTATTTAATAACAAAAAACATTCCGAACCTCACGCATACAAGTCGGTTGAACCTGAAAATTTATCCCGAAGAATCAAACAACTTGTCTGTGAATTGGAATATTCCGATGAAGTTGCAGAAGACTTTGTCACTATGATTAACAGCTGGCAGAATAAAAAAGCGAACCCATTTTTTGTTGACCGGAGAGAGAAGCTTCGTCAAGTAAGAGAAGATTATAAACAAGGAAGTATTAAAATCGCAGGTGTGGTTAAAGTTGAAAAAAGCATAGTTTCAGAAATTGTCTGGTCGATTGAGAATAAGCTTGGATGTTCAGATGAGGATTTTGAGCTGGCTGATATTATCAAGAACCAACAGGCCAGCTGCCTTGGTTTCACACAGATATTTTACATACTGGGCAGTTCAATCGGCCTTTCAGTTACACCCATAAATGTAGTTGAATTGCAAAGACCCGGCCCATTGCCGACAGGAACCGCCCACGTATCCTGCATGGTAGGTTTGTCTGATGGCAGAACAATAATGCTAAATTCAGTGCCGGGCGGCTTTGTCAGCGAGCCATTTATAATGGAAAAGGAATTTACAAAGATTGGCGACTATTGGCAGCTCAAAGATAAAGACAATCCTTTGGACATCTACAGAAAGATTCAGCTATTAGATAGAGATGGATTAACCGCCTATATATACAGCAACAGGGGAACCGTTTATGCATCTGCCGGCCAATTCGATAGCGCCGTCACCAATTATAACAGAGCAGTTAAACTCAATCCGAACTTTGCTGATGCTTATAATCATCGAGGTATTGCCTATCGCAACTTAGGCCAGCTAAATCAAGCCGTCTGCGACTATACAAAAGCCATCGAGTTAAAACCAAATTATACTGAAGCATATAATAATCGAGGAGTTGCCTACGACAAGTTGGGCCAACTCGAGCAAAGCATTTGCGACTACGACAAATCTATTGAACTGAATCCAAAGCTTGCTGAGGCCTACAACAATCGGGCAAATACATATGCCAAAATAGGCCAGTTCGACCGGGCTATCTTCGATTATACCAGAGCCATCAAAAACAATTCAAACCTTGCCGAGGCATATGGTAATCGGGCTGTTATATATGCCTTAACGGGAAAACCCAAAGGGGCCAAGAAGGATTTTCTCAAAGCGGTTGAACTAAATCCGGACTTGAAGCCTAAAATCATAGCCCTGTCCGAGCGTTTCAAATTAGATTCCATCGATTAGACGCCTTTCTGATTATCCCAGAGCAAGACTTGCAGACGCTGACAAAATGTAAAGCCGGTGCGTTTGCACATATCAGCCACCATTGGCGATTTAGCTAAAAGCTCATCTCTTGTCGTGGCCTGCGGCATTAACATTACCTTTTGTAAATCAACGTTACCAATTTCTTCGATTGTCTGCTGGATTTCCGGCAAATCATCCTGAGAATCGACAACAAATTTCAGTTGATATTTATAATGAGCAATCAGCTCACGCAAGACAGCCAAATCAAGTCTCGAATTCTCATGAATAGCGGCTATTTTCGGGTCGGCAGGGGTAGAGTTACTGAGTTTCGGGCTGATACTCATCAAATCGCACGGCAGAGCCGGGATATATGCAATACCGGCGGTTTCAATAGTTATATGCTTCTCTAAATCTTTTAGCTCTTGAACCAACTGTGGCAAATCTGAGTTTATCATTGGCTCACCGCCGGTTATTACGACGAATTTACTCCGCTCTTGTTGAACCGTTTGAAGGATTTCTTTAACGCTATAATTGTTTCCTGCTCCATTGTCCCACGCATATTTTGTATCGCACCATTTACATCGCAGTGGACAACCCGCCAGGCGAACAAAAACGCTTGTAACACCAGCCAAGAAACCTTCGCCCTGCAAAGAATAAAAAATTTCCGTTACTTTCATTGTTCGTCATTCATTACTCGTTATTCGATATTCAATCTGGTCTTCAAGGCCTGCTTCGGCGAAGCCCTTTAATCTTAATTTGCAGGAGTCACATCGGCCACAGCTTCTTCCCTGCTCATCCGGGTCGTAGCAACTGTGAGTCAGAGAAAAATCGACACCAAGCTTTGCGCCGGTCAGAATAATCTCAGCTTTTGTCATATTTACAATCGGCGTATAAATATGGTATTTGCCTTTAGCTTCAATAGCGGCTGCGGTGGCAAGATTGGCGGTCTTCTCAAAGGCGGCTATGAACTCAGCTCGGCAGTCCGGATAGCCGCTGTAATCGGTTGAATTTACGCCGATGAAGATGTCAAAAGCACCCAGAACCTCAGCCCAGGCGAGGGCGTAGCTCAGAAATATGGTGTTTCGGGCGGGGACATAAGTTGGCGGAATCTCAACAGACTTGCCTAATTCGGCTCTATCCTTCGGCACCTCAATTCTCTGGTCGGTCAGAGCTGAATGACCAAACTGACTTAAATCAATATCAATTATTCGATGCTCCGCCACACCCAGAGAGTCGGCTATCTTCTTTGCAGCTTCAATTTCCCGATGATGCCGCTGGCCATATCTGAAAGTCAGGGCATAGCAGCAAAAACCATCCCTGCGAGCAACGGCCAGAGTTGTGGCTGAATCCAGGCCGCCGCTTAGTAAAACTACAGCTTTGTTTTTTTTATCCGGCATTTTCTTCGGTATTGTCAAGATTAACATTATTTATTATACTTGTTTGACAGAATTTTGCGAGGCATAACAAAATGGACAAAAGGCCCGAACTTGAGTTATTCGACAATCCTCGTCTTCAGCGTGATTATTGCATAACCATTAGATGCCCCGAATTTACCAGTGTCTGTCCACGAACAGGCCAGCCGGATTTTGGTGAAATTATCATCGAATACCGCCCTGATAAATCGTGCATTGAGCTAAAGAGCCTGAAGTTCTATTTGCAAAGCTATCGGAACGAAGGTATCTTTTACGAGGCGCTGACAAATGATATACTGGATGATTTGAGTGGTGTCTGTAAGCCGCGATGGATGAAGGTTATATCTCGATTCAGCCCTCGCGGAGGAATAACAGCCGAGATTGCGGCGGAATATAAATCGGAAAATAGAAGTCGCAAGACAGAATAAAAGATTAATAGGTGATATAATGACTATAGTATTTCATTGTGAGCATTGTGGCAAAAAAATAGAAGCACAAGACAGCGCCGGAGGCAAAAGGGGCAAATGCCCAGCGTGTCACAATAAGCTATATGTCCCCAAGTCGGACTCCGATGAAGAGCTCAAACTTGCACCGATAGATGAAAGCGACGAGGATAGAAAAAAACGACTCATGTCTGAAACATATCAACTTACACAGGATATATTGAGTGAGAGAGAGACGCTGGAAGGTACTTCTGTGGGTCCAGTCCCGGAATTTCAGGCGGATAAGCAACAATTAATGAAAAACATTATTGCGTATCTACGAAATACGGCCGATGGCGAACTTGACCGTGCCGAAGTTTATGCAAAATTGATAATCCCCTTCGCAGGTAAAGCTGTAAAAGCCCTCGACGAGATAGCGGTTAGCGAAATACCCGAGCCGGAACTGGCTGATATCCCTCAGCAGGTGCTTTCGGGTCTGATAAGAAATCTGCGGACACGAATAAGCTAATTACGAGCAGAGAAGTTTTCAAGAAAAACTCGGACGTCCTAAAAAATACCCTCAATTTGCAAATCCACATTGATTTTATCGTTCTATAAATACAGTTGATAGGCCAAGCAATCCCATTCAATTTTGCTGCGATAAAACTATTTCTTATATTTTATATGGAAATAGAAAAACAACATGACCAATACTTCATAAGAACTTGGAGGAAACTTAATATGTCTAATGGCACAACAGTCGTGCATGTTACACATGAGACGGTTGGAAAAATCGGGGGCATAGGCGCTGTTCTGCAAGGTTTTTTCACCTGCAAATCCTATCTTGACACTGCCGAGCGGTCAATCCTTGTCGGCCCATTGTTCACCACCGAGGGACCTATATCAGAGCGGCTCGGCGAGAATAGTGAAGTTCTATATTCATCCGTTGATGGGTTCCTGAATCCCGGGTATGCTTCGGCATTTCGTAAGATTGAGAGTTCATACAATACTGCCATCGTTTACGGAAGGCGAACATTCGTTGATGAGCAGACCGGTATAAAAAGCTCACCGGAGGTGCTGCTGATTGACGTGAGACATATAGATAAGGCAGTGATTAATAACTTTAAGAGACGGCTGTTCGAGGAATTCGGGGTTCGCAGCCATTTATATGAAAACCTGTGGGAGTATGAACAATATATCCGGCTGGCACCTGCGGCAATAGCTGCTTTGAAAGCAATCGGTGCAGCTAACAATTCAACGGTCATTGTTGCCCATGAGTTTATGGGAATTCCAACAGCATTGGCAGCTATTCTTGAGACGGATTGTGATTTTAGAACGGTCTTTTATGCCCACGAAGTCGCTACGATGCGGCGAATCGTAGAAGAGCATCCCGGCCACGATACAATGTTTTATAATGTTATCAAACAAGCTCACAAAGACAGGTTATATGTCAACGAAGTGTTCGGCGACCAGGGCTCTTACTTTAAGCACGCTCTTGTAGAAGCTTCAAAATATTGTGACCTTATATGTGCTGTGGGCGATTATGTCGTAGATGAATTAAGGTTTCTTGCTCCGGATTTTGAAACTACCGATATCGATATAGTTTATAACGGCATACCTGCATACCAAATCAGTGTTGCTGACAAACTGAACTCGAAACAGAAGCTGCAGCTTTATTGCGAGAACCTGCTGGGTTATAAGCCGGATTTCATATTTACACATGTTACCAGACTCGTAAGAAGCAAAGGATTATGGCGGGATTTACGCGTCCTTGAACATATAGAAAGGGAGTTTAGACAACAAGGAAAAACTGCGGTTGTGTTTATATTATCCACCGAAGTAACCCAGCGGCGCAGTCACGATATTTACAATATGGAATCGTCGTATGGTTGGCCTGTAGCTCACCGCGAAGGCTGGCCGGATTTGTCAGGAGGAGAGGCAAATTTCTATACGCAGGTGCAGCAATTCAACACGAAGAGCCGTAATATAAAAGTCGTTTTTATTAACCAGTTCGGATTCAGCCGAAAAAGTTGCGGCAGCAGGATGCCGGAAGATATGGAATTTTTGGACATTCGCAGGGGAAGCGATGTCGAATTCGGCCAGAGCATTTACGAGCCGTTCGGGATAGCCCAGCTTGAACCGCTTACCTTTGGCGGGATATGCGTGATAAGCAGTGTTTGTGGGTGTTCGGGTTTCTTAAGGGATATTACTAACGCCGAAAGTGTAAAGAATGTTATCGTCGCCGATTATACCGAATTGGAAAACCGAAACTATGCCGACATCGAGGATATGCTGCTGATTGACCAGTCGGTGAGTAACAAGACAGAAACAGAACAGAGCGAAAAGGTCGCAAAGGAAATTATAGAACGCCTGCCGAAAAACGAATCTGAGATTGAAAGTATGATTCAGACCGGATACTTATTGGCTAAAAATATGAGCTGGGATGTAGCGGTGAAAGACTATCTTCTAAAAAGTCTCCAAAAAGCTCCACAAAAGCAACACAGCCCAACCATCTATACAAAAATATAAACCAGCCATTTAGCCGTATCAATTATAGGTTTTCTCTATTGAAGCGATGATTTTACCAATTCTACGAATTCAAGCCAGTCGTCCTCACTTGTGGACTCCCGCACCTCAGGGTAAAGCCAGACTTCATCAAGCCATTTTAACGTATCCTCAATCTCCTGCTGTGTAATTGGTTCTGGTTGTTCTTCTTCGACCGGCTCAGGTTGATAAACTTCGCCAGTGTACCCAGTGCTGAATTTCTCACCGAATCCTGTAAGAAAGACACCCTGACCCATACCTCCGCCTAAACCATCACCCATCATCATCGATTCCATCGGCTGGTCCCAGGCAGGTGTCCAGAGCCAGTCTTCGCAGAATAATGCAAGGTCATTGTAATCGACATCGTTATCTTCGTCGAGACTATATTCAGAATCGTTACTTTTCCAATCGGTAGTAAAAATTGCATAATCGATGAAGTTTACAATCTCGTCTTTATTGAAATCAGCAGGACTCCAGTAATACTCATCCGCGCCGATATCAACTATGGAAGTTCCATTGCTGTCACCATCTACTTTTCGAGGTTCGCCGTCGATATCAGTTTCACCCGGGTTGGGATTAAAATTAGGATCACCTTCATCAATACAGTCTGAATCCGGTTTTAGATGGAAATTATCAGCACTTGCATCATAAAAGCACGGATCTTTATTGATGTTATCGCTGCCAATAGATGAGTAACCACCACATCCTGGTGGATTATTAAGTCCGCCTTTTATATCACAATAGCTAAAGTTCGGATGAGAAGCGTAGTCATAGTTATATATTTCATAGCCACCAATAGAAGCATCGTTGTCCCAGAAAATGCAGTTTGTTATCGTTGGAGAAGATTGAAAATTTTCCATTCCACCGCCGTAACCATAATTAGTAGCGTAATTTGCGCTGAAGGTACAGTTAGTTATTGTTGGTGAAGAGTATGCGTTACTAATCCCTCCACCACATCCGCCGTCAGTGGTAACCTTATTTTCATAAAAAATACAGTTAATTATATTTGCATTGGAGTTGTTGTGGTTACAAATCCCGCCACCTGCCGACTTAGTTGAACTATTTCTGAAGACGCAGTTTTCCACTGTCGGCGAAGAATTGTCATCGTTATACATCCCGCCGCCATAAGAGGAAGTGTTGCTACTGAAAATACAGTTAGTTATATTTGGGTCGGAATTGTTATTAAACATCCCTCCGCCATAGATAGCTGAATTATTACTAAAGATGCAGTTTTTTATCGTTGGCGAAGATTTATATATATAAATTCCGCCTCCGAAATAGTCAGGTTCAGAAGAAGCATTGGCATTTCCCCCTGTAATTGTAAAGCCGTCAAGTATGGCGTTATTGATGTATTCACACCTGACGACATGATAAGAGTTGTTAGATAGATCACCATCGTCGTCGATGTCGCCGCTTAAAATCGTCTGGTATATACCTGGATTGCGTGGCCCACCGCCTGGTGGAAATCCGCCGTAAATGTTTACGTCATCAATCATCTCAAAGGAAATCGACCGGGTGGACCCACCAATAATCGGTTTATAAGTTCCGGCTGCCACCCATATTTTACTTCCGCAGCCGGAGCGGGCTCGTGCAAGTGCATCCTGCAAATTAAGATAGGAATTTTCCCACGATGTGCCGTTATTAAATCCGTAAATGGCAGACTCATCAACATATATAATATCACCGCCCCAGCAGCACACATTGGTATCCACCGCTGCGAAATCAAAGTATTGGTCACACAAGATTTCGCAATAATTGTTTATTATTCCATTCGGCTCAGCCCCTTCGTTAACTTTTACCGTAAGCGTAACCGAATCATTCGGTGCACCAGCACCTAATGACACAATGTTCCAGGTAGCGGTGAACTCATTATAGTCGTCCGCAAGTGGCTCAGAAAAAATATAATTCACTCCAACCGGTAGATAATCAGTTATTACAACATTGTTATGGTCAACCCAATTCGGCCCATAGAATATTTCGTAAGTTATATAATCTCCGGGAACAACGGAATTCGGCTCATTGACATCTACCTTTTCGATGTAGAAAATAGATGACTTAGCATCAAAGGCCAATGGCGCAAACTCCGCTGTATCATGGCCATATCCGGAGTAGGCGGAGATATACCTGTCGCTGACAATCCTCCATAAGCCGTTACCTGGATTGGCATCTATGGCCTGTCCCTTGTTAAGAATATAGCTGTCTTGAAAAGAACCGGTCTGCGAATTATATATTTCAACGTGTGTGTTATCCGTATGTGCCAGAATATACAGATATGCGTCATAATCAAATCCATCGTTGAGGGTTGAGCCGATGATATCCCTGCCATATCTTCCTATGCCGGTACCGCCTCGGTCAGGGATAAAGACACCCTGATGATAATCGGTTGTACTAGATACCCACGGCTGGACACTTACAGTAACTACCTTGCTGCTCTCGATAGTATAATACGCATCCAGGGCTGCATATTTTGGACACTTTAATACCTTGGCCTCGCCACTATTTAGCGTCCCCGACCATATCACGATATTAGGGTCATCACTATTTCTGATTATAATAGATGTACCGTTGTCGTGTGCAATGACCGTTAAATCTTCCTCCCATTCTCCAATTTCACTGATATAGGTATAAAACTTTGTTCCGCTCCACCTGCCATTGGATGAAGGCACGAAATATCCCTGGTCGTGGCAGGTCAATGCCGAGACGGGTTTGTCGGATACGACATGAAGCCATTTATTATAGAGGTCCGAGTTAGCCCAGTGCTGGCCTTCATTTAGAGTAAAGCTTGCTACGTTCACGTAATTACCGTTACCCACATCCTTTTGAACGGTTACAAATGTATTAGGTTCATAGGCAAAAATGATAAATTTTTCACCAGATTCCCAATTCGGTGGTACATATGTATAGAATTCAGTGCTCACCCCCAAACCGTTTGCATCCATTGCATAATAGCCACTAACGCCGTTAATTATCGGGTCACCCGTCAAAACAGAAAATTTGTTCGAGCCGCAAACTTTATAAACCTGATTAATTTCATCACGATCTACTCTTACGTGCTCTCCTTTATCTAATATGTTAGGTTGAAATGAAACAGGTTGACCAGTTGAAGTATATAATTCCAATTCTGTTCCATATTCATAGCTGAAGAAGATAATATCATCAGTTGTGAATATGTATGAACTATATTCTAACGCAGATGTTGTACTACCCAAAACAGTGCTAATAATGGATGCAATGATTAGAAATGATTTCTTTGATAACATTTACCCTCCTCCGAAAAATAAATTTTTTTGAAATTTGATTTTTAATCTCCTTTTCTCAGTATTATTCCTCCCAGTGCCAATAACAATATGGTAGTTGGTTCAGGGATAAGCACAATGTGAAGCCAGGTATCAATGATTGGTCCACCCGGTGTGTCGTCATAAAACAGGTCGATACTGAAAGGTGTATCGTCCAGCCAGAAGCCGGTCAGTTGGCCGCCTCGGTAATCACCTGCAAGAGGGTCATACTCGAAACCATATCCATATATCGATATCACCAGGTCCTCTGTCCCGTAAGCCAGCAGATAGTTAGAAATTATGCCGCCATAAAGATTTACCTTGCTGTAATTCCAAGCCTTCATGAAACCTACATTACCACCATACATATTGGTAACGCCTGAGTCGCTAACTCCCACACTATCAATCTGCACATCACCAGACAAATTCAATACACTGTTTTCTACTGAAACAAGTGCTTCCAAGATACCACCTGATACATTGGCTGTACTGGAATCCCAAGTAGTAAATTGGCTAGTTACTACACCGCCTGTCATATCTACTTTTGCGTTGTTAAAGACAGCGACTTCACTATATACATCTCCCTCCTGGATCACACCGTCGGTGTAGAAGGCGATAGTTGTCGCCCGTGTCTGGCCCATAGTAAGTAATATTATTGCTGCCATAATAATTAGTAAATTTCTTGTTTTCATAATTTTTCCTCCTCAAAAATGGAATTTAATTCTCGAACCGCTCCTGCCTTTACTTGCTACCGAGGACTGCCTCCTCAAGCTTGACTGTATCAGGATGTCCGGTATATCTTGCCTTATTATACCATAATTTTAACCCCCCCTGTGACTAAAAGTCAAGAGAAAAACGGCAAAATTACCAAAAATCCATATAGCAAACCTGCTTGACCATTTAGCAAGAGGCGATTAAAATGTTTAACTGTGGATAATCTTAAGAAAAAACCAATAATAGGTATTTTAGGTGGTGTCTGCTCTGGCAAAAGCACCGTGGCAGCCGAGTTTGCCAAACTGGGCTGCAGTGTTATTGATGCGGACAAAATTGCTCACGAACTACTTGACAAAAAAAACATAAAAGGTAAAATTATAGCTACCTTTGGGCAAGGCATCTTGAATTCCACGGGAAAGGTCAACCGAAAGAAACTTGCCGATATTGTTTTCGACGATAGCGATAAGCTCTCATTGCTGAACAAGATGCTCCATCGGCTTGTTCTAAAGCGGGCCGAAGAGCTTATAAAGCAGTATAATCGGCAAAATCAGGTCAGGGGGATTGTGCTGGATATGCCGCTGTTGGTGGAGGTTGGCTGGGATAAACGCTGTGATAAGCTCATTTTCGTGGATTGTGATTGGCAGTTAAGAGTCGATAGGGCGAAAAAAATGGGTTTTTTTGACGAAAATCAGCTTAAAATTAGAGAAAATTTTCAAATTTCTCTTGACAGAAAGGTTGGGCTTGTCGATAATACAATCGATAACAATTCAGACTTCTCGGCGTTAGCTAAGCAAGTCGCTGATATCTTCTCTTATATAGTGGATGATAAGTAAGTGGGGTTTATCGTAGAGCGATTGTATTAGTTTTACCCGTTTTTGATAAATAGATTTTATTTCTACTACTCAAAATTCAAATCCTGTTGAAACCCTACAGGGAAATTACCTTGTTGAACAATAGACTATCGCAAATAAAAAAGGAGTAATGATGGCTAAAGCTGCTGGAAAATCTGAAAAAAACCCGACTAAAAGACACAGAACCGTAAAGAAAAAACCTGTAAAAAAAGAAGATGTAGCTGAACTCGCAGAGCAAATACAGGATGAAGGCAAAGCTGAGAGCGAAGTGGTTACAGCAACGGCTACGGCTGAAGAGTCCATCAGCACAGCAACCACAGAAGAAGCCCGGAAAAAAGCCGAAGAAGAGTCCACCCATGCCAAGTATGAGCGGATAAAAAAAGGCGAACTTTATTTGACGGATTTGCAGAAACTGACGGTGGCAGAGCTGCATGAGCTTGCCAAGAAAGAAAAGATTACCGAATACACTGCCCTTAAGAAGCAGGATTTGATATTCAGAATTCTCAAGGAGCGTATCCGCCAGAACGGCTTGATGTATGGCGAAGGCGTCCTGGAGGTGCTGCCGGACGGTTACGGATTTCTGCGAAATCCCAACTATAACTACCTGTCGTCCTCCGACGATATCTATGTCTCACCATCTCAAATCAGGCGTTTTGGTCTGCGAACAGGAAACATTGTATCAGGTCAAATCAGGCCGCCAAAAGACTCGGAGAAATACTTTGCTCTTTTGCGAGTGGAAGCAATTAACTACGAAAATCCAGATAACCTTGCGGAAAAAGTGGTTTTCATCGATTTAACACCATTGCATCCAGAGCGACGTTTGATACTTGAGACTTCGCCGGAAGAATTGAATATGCGAATATTCGATTTGGTAACGCCGGTGGGCAAAGGTCAGCGTGGGCTGATAGTTGCTTCGCCGCGAACCGGCAAGACAATTCTGCTGCAAAAAATGGCAAATGCCATCAGTACGAACCATCCTGATGTAAAGCTTATTGTGCTGCTGATTGATGAACGACCCGAAGAAGTTACGGAAATGGAACGCAAAACTGCTGAAGACGTTGAGGTCATAAGTTCGACTTTCGATGAGCCGGCTGCACGCCACTGCCAGGTAGCAGAAGTCGTTATCGAAAAGGCAAAGCGAATGGTTGAGTACGGTGAAGACGTGGTAATCCTGCTGGACTCGATAACCCGTCTTGCCCGCGCCTATAATAGTGAGATGCCGCATTCGGGCAGAATCCTGACCGGTGGTGTTGATGCAAGCGCAATGCAGATGCCCAAGAAATTCTTCGGCGCGGCAAGAAACATCGAAGAGGGCAGCTCGCTGAGTATTTTCGCAACTGCACTAATTGAGACCGGCTCGAAAATGGACGAGGTAATCTTTGAAGAGTTCAAGGCGACTGGAAATATGGAATTACACCTCGACAGGAGGCTTGTTGATAGAAGGACCTGGCCGTCTATAGACATCAGCCGAAGTGGAACCAGAAGGGAAGAATTACTGCTCGACCCAAAAGAGCTCAAGCTTGTATATCGGCTGCGAAGAGTCCTTAGCGAACTGAATTCCGTCGAAGCAATTGAACTGCTGAAAAGCCGTCTCGCCAAGTGCCGAACCAATGCAGAGTTCCTGATGACAATGAACCTCGATTAAAAACAACAGTAGCAAAGCCCCCGGTCTTGGCAGAGTGCTTGAAATCCCCATGCAGAATTGATAATCTTCAAAGGAACCTACTATTCAGAAAGCAGAAATGCGGTAACTCAAAGCAGACGACGTTTAGCGAGCTACGAATCACAAACCGAACATTTAACTTACAAATTCCTTTTTTCGGCTGTTCATCTGTGCTTTGAGACGTGCGACAATGGATGAGTGCATCTGCGAGACGCGGGATTCGGACAAATCCAGGGTTGCGCCGATTTCCTTCATCGTCATTTCTTCGTAGTAATACAAAACAATTATCAGCCGTT
>CAYTTK010000018.1:0-26390 GCA_964440735.1 uncultured Pirellulales bacterium | reverse complement strand
TTTTATCATCGGGACTGTTGTAGCCGGCAACATGGGCATTGCCGCTAAGTGCGTGGCAAATCAAAATGATATTGTCCTGCAACTCATTAATCTCTCCGTAGGTTTCATAGGCCACATCAATCGGAGCTAATTTCTTGCCGCACTCCAGCTCCAGTGGCTCATCTGTCTCCACGACCCGTATTGTCTGAGTTTGCACAATACCAACCCTGTTAGAAAAACGGCTTTCTTTTCTAACGGGGCCAACCGAATTTTTATCTATCTCTGCCATAACTTTAATTAAGTATATCTGAAAATTTTGTAAAGTAAAGTGTAACAGTCACTTTAAGTGATTATTCCCCTATAGCTTATGGGAGAATAAATTACTGTATTTTCAAAACTTATTGTTATTGAATCAGGTCTTGACGCTGTGATGTTTGGTGCTTAAATTGTGAAAAATAGTTTTCAATTTGGCTGATTATACATTAATGACCGCTGAGCAAATAATCCAATTTTTTGGAATGAGGTCTTTACCGCAAGAGGGCGGATTCTACGTTGAAACTTATCGATGCCGTGAAAAAATCGCGCAGGTGAAGCTGCCTGCAAGGTATGCCGGCGACAGAAGTTTCAGCACTGCGATTCTTTATTTGCTTACGCCTGACACATTCTCTGCTCTGCATAGAGTAAAAAGTGATGAGGTATTTCATTTCTACTTAGGCGACCCGGTAACGATGCTGCAGCTTCATCCTGATGGAGCCAGCAAAGTTATCACTTTAGGGCAGGATATTTTGAGCGGCCAACGAGTGCAGGTTGCTGTGCCGCGGGATAGCTGGCAGGGATGTTTTTTAAATAAAGGCGGAAAGTTTGCTTTGATGGGAACAACTGTGGCGCCTGGTTTTGAAACTGCCGATTTTGAACCGGCACAAAGAGAGGATTTGTTGCAGCGATATCCCGGTCAGCGGAATTTAATACTTCAGCTTACGCGGCAGTAATATGCTAAGATTGTTTGTCTGCAAGTTGTCGAATGACATCTACGAGGGCATGGGTTCCATCTCGCCCCCGGCCCTGAGCTTGTAGAACTCTTAATAATTGATTTACTAAAGCGACACCCGGCAGGGGCTGTTTTAGCTGTTCGGCGCATTCTAAGACCAGCCGTAAATCCTTCTGTTGCAAATCGACCATAAAAGCAGGCGCTAAATCGCCTTCAATTATTTTTGGTCCGAGCGCTTTCAGCGAGTGACTTCCTGCCGCTCCTGCAGAGGTTGCCTTCAGAGTAGTTTGCAAATCCAGCCCGGCTTTTTCAGCAAATGCGAACCCTTCTGCGATGCTCATTATCGTGTGCACGACCATCACCTGGTTAACCAGTTTGGTCATCTGACCTGAGCCGAGCGGTCCACAGTGAGTAACCGCTCGTCCCATTACCTCCATAATGGGACGGACTTTTTCTACAGTTTCTTTTGGCCCACCCATCATTATCGAGAGTTTGCCTTGAATCGCCCCTATTTCACCGCCGCTTACGGGTGCATCGATTAGAATGACACCTTTGGCTGAAAGAGTCTTACCCATCTCTTTCGTTTCCGATGGTGAAATAGTGCTCATATCGATGCAGATAAGCCCCTGCCGTGCTGACTCAATTACACCGTTTTTGCCAAGCAGCACCTGCCTGACATCGGGTGTGTCAGGCACGCAGGTTATTACAATATCGCTATTTTTTGCGACATCGGCTGGACTATCAGCCCAGTTTGCACCTTCTGATAGAAGCTGCATGGCTTTTGCCTTTGTGCGGTTGTGGACGGTTAGCGCATATCCTGCTTTTAGCAGGTTGTGGGCCATCGGCTTACCTATAATACCGGTGCCGATAAAGCCGAGTCTCTCTTTGCCCATTTTTTATATTACCTCGAGTCGGCGAAGAACAGACTTTGTCCAGCGGGAGCTGCGCAATTGTGAAAAAATAAGAAACAGCACTGCCACCAACCAGTATCCGGTAAACCGTAAGTAATGGATAGTGATAGCAAATATGCCGCTTTGTTCAGCAGAACACCGTTTTGCCAATTCGCAGGGTGTGTATATCACTCCTGGCAAGATACCATCAAAAACATTTTGCCAGGGCAGCAGCAAAACGACCATAACCAGCGACAGGAAAAACGCTCGGCTAATATGGTTTATGCCACCGAGTCGGCCTATTAGCGAAACCTTCAAGCTAAACAACATGCACAGGCAATAAAGTACAGCCGATAGTATAAGCAACCCATTGACAAAAAGAATGGTCCAAGATAAGTGCTCAAAAGTTACACCGAAGGGAAAATCAGACTGTTGATGAGGTTCTTCGGCTGGTTTATTTGGCTGCACAACTATCTCTTTAGCAGCTTCTTCAACTTCACTTGGCTTATCGGATGGCTGCTTTGTCTTGTCTGTTTGCAGAGGTACAACCAAGTCCTTTGCTGGGGACGGCCAAATTTCCGGTTGTTTGTTTTTCTGGAGGGATTCGATTGATGGAAGTGCAACTTCTGCTTTGATTTCGTCCCCAGCTTTAACACAGCCGGTGTCGACAAGCCAGAATGATATCTGAAGCACAAGCAAGCAGAGCACAATAACTATGAACAAACCGTTTTTCCATCCTCTGAAAACTCCAACAGCTTCAAGACAGTCTGTTGTGTCGAGTAGATTGTTTTGTTTGGCTTGGTTTTCATCCATTTTTTAATCTCCTAAATTCAGTTAATTGGTGATTGATTGGTTAACTGCTCGCTGCCGGCTATTTAACTTGTTCACAATTTCAACAGGCATTGGGCATTAGGCGTTACTTTTCGAATTATTATGTTTTGTGTTTGTTATAAGTGCAAGGAATTTATTTGCAGTCAAAAGCGGTCACAGGCCACTGGTTTTTACCTTATGGAAGCTTTTTCGAGCTGCTTCGATGGTTTTGTTAATATCTTGTTTTGTATGGGATAGTGATACAAACATCGCCTCATAAGCACTTGGGGCAAGATAAATTCCCTGTTTTAACATCTCTGCAAAAAATCTCTTGAACTGTTTTATGTTACTTGACTGGACATCGGCAAAGTTTTGCACTTTTCTATCGATGAAAAAACAACTCAATAGTGAACCGACGCGATTGATTATAACGGCGATACCGGCTTGCTTAGCGGCATCGGCAAGGCCTGTTTCCAACATCGCTGCCGAATGTTCAAGTTTGCGATAGCAATCTTTCTTTGTCAGTATATCGAGCGTTGCATTGGCTGCTGCGGTGGCAATTGGGTTGCCACTGAGCGTCCCTGCCTGATATACCGGCCCGGTCGGAGCCAGCATATCCATAATATCAGCTCTTCCACCAAGCGCCGCTAAGGGCAGTCCTCCACCTATTATTTTGCCCAGGCAGGTAATATCTGCTTTTATGCCATAAAGCTGCTGTGCGCCGCCGAGGGCGAGGCGAAAGCCGGTTATTACCTCGTCAAATATCAAAAACGCATCGTTTTGGTCGCATAACTGCCGGAGTGTCGCAAGATAACCATTAATTGGCGGCACTACCCCCATATTTGCTGCTACTGGTTCAACCAGGATTGCTGCGATTTCCCCTTTGTGTTTTTCAAAGGCGTGCTTTGCTGCATCGATATCATTATACGGTATTACGATGGTCAGCTTAGCGATAGAATCTGGCACACCGGCACTTGAGGTGACGGTGGTTTCGGCCGCTCCCGAACCTGCGGCAACGAGCAGTGAATCGCTGTGGCCGTGATAACAGCCAGCCATTTTAATTATTAAGTCCCTCTTGGTATATGCGCGGGCAAGGCGGATAGCGGTCATTACCGCCTCGGTGCCGCTGCTTACAAGCCGAACTTTTTCGATAGACCCGAACGCAGCGACTATTTTCTCGGCCAAGGCGGTTTCAGCCAATGTCGGTGCCCCGAACGAGGTTCCTTTCTTTGCTGCTTTCTCAATAGCTTTCAATACTTTTGGGTGGGCGTGTCCGAGTATCATCGGCCCCCACGAGCCGACATAGTCGATGTATTCATTGCCATCAATATCGTAGATTTTCGAGCCAGATGCGCTCTTGATGAAAAGTGGGCCGGCATCCACACCGCTAAAGGCCCTCACCGGAGAGTTGACCCCGCCAGGTAGATATTGATTGGCCTTGTCAAAAGCCCGAATCGATTTTACATTTCGCATCTTGCATATTGAAAACCCCGAATTCTCAATAGTCAACTGTCAATTATCAATCAATGTGCTATTTTTCTTGCAATGCTCCAACTTTTTCCTATACTTATGGGTTTCAGAGTTTGATAAATAGACCTGGGCTGGCATTTTGCGATATACTGCGAAATGGGCTATAGCAGTTTCGGAGCACAGTTATGAATTTAATGAAATGGTTCCGCAAAAATAACAAGAAAGTGATGGCCATTGTTGTTGTCGTTATAATGTTCGGCTTTACAGCAGGCCCCACTCTGCGATACTTCGGTCGAATAAGAACGGGCTGGCACAGGGCAGTGGCCTACTTTGCAGATGACAGGAAGATAACAAGAAGCGACCTAATTTCAGCACACGACGAGCTTGAAATTCTAAGGTTTCTGCAGGCAGATGTTCTGCTAAAGATGCAGGATTTACGAGCAATTTTCTTGAGCGAATTATTGTTTTCCGAGAGGAGAGTTTCACCGGCACTAATCAATCGTATAAAACAATTGATAAGAGCGAACCAGTTCGGAATCAGCGATAAACAAATCAGTGATGTGTATGGACGTTCATTGCCGCCTGAATACTATTGGCTGCTGTTGAAAAACGAGACCAAGTTTGCAGGGATTAGGGTGGCAAATAAGCAGGCGGGCGAGCTTCTTGCGGCAGTAATACCACAGCTATTTGAAGGTTCAACATATTCACAAATAATCCGGTTTCTGATGAACCAGCAGGGCATCGCGGAAGAGCAGATCCTTGCAACCTTCGGTGAATTGTTAGCCGTATTGCAGTACTCCCATATGGTTTGCTCAAGCGAAGATGTTACCAGCTCACAGCTAATGCATATAGTAAGCTGGGAGAATGAGACTATTAATGTTGAACTTGTGAAATTTGATTTGGCTGTCTTTGCTGAAACTCTTGCTGAACCAAACGAAGATAGGATTATCGAACATTTTGATAAATACAAGGAATTTTTCGCCGGCACACTGAGCGAGGAAAACCCTTATGGCTTCGGTTACAAATTGCCTGACAGAGTCCAGCTTGAATACATAGCCGTCAAACTCGATGATGTTTCATCGATAGTAACCCCGCCTACACACCAGGAGAAGGAAGAATATTATCAGCAGAATATAAAGCGGTTCACGGAGTCGGTCCCGTCGGACCCAAACGACCCGGATTCGCCGCAAACCGAAGAAATCAAAAGCTATGCTGAGGTGGCGAGTATCATTTCGCAAGGATTGCTGAAAAATAAAATAAGTTCTAAGGCAGAGGCTATACTGCAGGAGGCCAAGACACTGACCGAGGCGGGTCTGGAAAATATAGATATAGAAGCCGAAGAGCTCAGTTCCGAGCAGCTCCGGCAGGTAGCCGGCGATTATAAAACTGCCGCTGAGCAATTGAGCAAAAAGCACAAGGTCAAAATATATACAGGACAAACAGGCCTGCTGAGTGCATCTGATATTCAGAACGACGAAAACCTTGTAATGTTGTATCGGATTGTATTTGCCATCGACGAACTTAAAGCAAGTGAGCTTGGCCCCTTTGGCATACCGACGCCAAGAATATATGAAAATATTGGGCCTATAATAGATATATTTAGGCAAACAATGGCGCTTGTCCGTGTGATTAAAGCCGAACCGGCGTCTGAGCCGGAGAACGTAAATCTAACATTCAGTAAAAACAGCCTTATATTAGACCCGAACCAACAAGAGGGCGAAAATATTTATTCGCTAAGGGAAGAAGTAGCTGGAGAATTGAAGAGACTTGCAGCAATGGATATCACCAAAAGTAAAGCTCAGGAGTTTGTTGAATTGGTGGCTAAGAATGGTTGGGACAGCGCAATTGATGGATTTAATGAGCTCTATGGTCAGCAAGCCAGGCAAGACCCAAATGACCCAAATGTATTTCGTCTGCAGAAACTTACGAACCTACAAAGACTCTCAAGTGCGATGTTGGCAACATTGAACATCCAAAGTGTCGGTGACCCCAAAGCGCAGTTTGTAGCAATTGATGGTATAAAACAAGCTCGATTTGTTGAGCAGCTTTATTCGCTTGTGCCACAGGACAGTAACACTGTTGATACCGTTCCCTTGATTATGGAATTTAAGCCAATTATGAGTTTTTATATTATAAAAGATATCTCTATCAATCGCTTTGACCAGATGGAATACGAAAGAGTTAAGGTCCCGCGATTATACAGAGAGGATTATATCCAGGCCCAGAGTATGGCGGCAGTGCACTTCAACCCTGAAAACATATTAAAACGTATGAACTTTCGACTGGTCGTCGAGGATGAAGAGCCGGCCGATGTGAATGCTCCAGCAGAATCAGAGGAAGCATCGTAATGTCACGATATTCGAAAGAAAGCCATACAATATATTTGTTGATTGTGGGATTTTTGGCATGGCTTATCCCTGGTGCCGGGCATTTCGTAATCAATGAGAGAAAACGCGCGATAATTATTTTTGTTACTATTGTTCTGACTTTTTGCACAGGGATATATATTGGTTCGATTGGTGTGATTGAGGTATTTGAGACAGCAGCGATTTATGTCAAGGCAGCTCAAATTATGAACCCGCCGATAGTGTTGGTCTTGGGACATCATGCTGCTCATGCTGCTCGGTCGACCTATTCCGTTTACGGCTGGCCAAATGAGATTGGACAAGTGTACACAATGACCTCAGGTTTGCTCAACCTTTTGTGTATTGTCAATGCTGTTTATTTAGCTCATCGGCGAGGAAAAGATATAGTCGGAGGATAAAATGTCAGTTATAGCTGCCTTTATAATAGCGACCTTTACCGTTCCTGAAAGTATCGGAGCAAATCCGCAAGTTATTTTCTGGCTGCTGCCGTTAATGGCAGCCATAGTCATCGTGTATAAGGCGACAAAGCTGCCAACAATTACAGCGGGCGATTTTCTAAAGGAGACAGCGGTTTTATTTAGTTCAATTATTGTTTTCATATTTATGATTGCATTGGTCTTATACGCATTGGCATGGCTGATTACTGAGTAATTTTGAGGTGCGTAGGTGGTTGTTTGCTTAATCCATCTATGCAGAGGAGCCATTTAATAGCTCAACATCCCGTCCCGAATTCGTTGGCATTTTAATCATAGTCTTGCGACGAGGTTTTTTCAAGCACGCCTAATTCAACAAGGGCGTTGAATGCTGCTTTTTGCTCCGCTTCTTTTTTGTTTGTGCCCCAGGCGCTTGGAAAATGGCGACTTGCGATAATCACTTCCAGCTCGAAACATTTGTTGTGGTCGGGGCCTTTTTCGTCAAGCAGTGCATAGAAGGGCGTCATATTAAAATGCTCTTGGGTGTGTTGCTGCAGCATGGACTTGAAATTATCCTGAATTTGTTCTGAGTCGGCTTGCTCAATTATTGAGCTAAAAGCTCTCAGGATGAAACTCTTGGCAGCGTCGAGTCCGCCGTCAATGTAGATTGCCGCGATAGTGGCTTCTAATAGACCGGCAGCGAGAGAACCTGACAGAGCCGGTGACAGGGCCATACCTTTGCCCACCTTTAGAAACTTTTGTAGCCCCAGTTCCTTGGTAATCCGAGCGCAGTTCCTGCGGGAGACAAGCGCACTCTTGATTTTCGTTAAATTGCCCTCAAGGTACCCTGTGAAACGCTCGAACAGGTTCTCGCAAACCACCAAGGATAAGATGGCATCGCCGAGAAATTCAAGCCGTTCGTTGCTTAAAAGACGATTATCAACCGCGGAAGAGTGGGTGAACGCTTGGGCTAAAAGATCGCTGTCTGAAAATTTGTAATAAATTATCTGCCCGATTTGCTTCAGAGCTTCTTTATCCATTTCATTGTGTCCTACATTGTCCCGCACCAGGGAAAAATTTCGCCACTTTTCATTTTTGGTGCGGAGTTGCAAAAGCCCTGCGAGCAGATTACGAACACCGCTGTATTTAGAGCGATTTTCGTAGCCGGCTCGACAGGGTACGTTTATACTACATAAGAGATAAGCTTCTGTCAACCCTGCTAATTATTTGCTGCCTAACTGACCATCTGCAGACCGGCTAAGGCGACGAACTTGTCATCGGCAATTTCGAAAATTCCGTCAAGGCCCGTTACCGTAAAGATGCCCTTGGTTGCAGCGGCAACGCTGCAGAAGACAAGCCGATGTCCGCAATCAACGAGCAGCTTGCGCAGCTTCAGTAGCTTCGACAGACTCGAAGAGGTTACAATATCCACCCTCGAAAAATCAATTACCACATCACAGTCGCCTCTGTCGCGGACCATTTCAGTAACAGTGTTGAGCTCATCGCCTATCTCTGGTTCCTGAGGCAGGTCCACTAAAATGATTTCTTCAGACCAATTTTGAATCCCCATTTTATGTCCCCTTACTTATAGCTTACTGCGACTTTTTTTATTTGCAAATCAAATATTGTATCGGCACAAGTTTTAGCCAAGTTAATCGTCAAAACTGTAGTTTTGACAGATTTTACTTATTATTTTCGGCACAAATTTATTAGAATTTTTCAGGTATTCCGGCTATCAAAACCAAAGTCAAATGATTCCCGGACCTAAAACGAAGGATAAGGAAAAAAGTTGCTAATATTTGTCGATTCCAAGAGCTGCGGCACCCTTCCCCTGTATCTTGCTTCGGAATGGCCTTAATTTTGACTTACAGCTTTCTGTCTAATTTTCTGTAACTGATAGCCTCTGCGATGTGTTCGGGGGCGATGTTCTCTGCACGAGCCAGATCAGCTATTGTTCGGGCCACTTTGCAAATCTTATCGTGAGCTCGTGCACTCAGGCCAAATTCTGTCATCGCCTGTTTAAGCATCATTTCAGAGGCAGTATCCAGCTCACAGAACTTTCGGACTTGTTTGTGGGTCATTCTTGCATTGGTCATTGCCTTGTTATTGTTGAATCGTTTTGCTTGTAAATCTCTGGCAGTAACTACATTTTGACCCATTGTGGCTGAGTCAAGCTGGCCGGATTTTGAGCGAAGCTTGGTGAAAGTTATCGCAGGCACATCGATATGAATGTCGATTCTGTCAACCAGCGGCCCGGATATTTTAGACAGATATCGCTCAATTTGCCTGGGTGTACACTTACACCTTCTTGCATCGGTACCGAAATAGCCACAGGGACAGGGATTCATCGCTGCAACTAACATAAATTGAGCAGGGAATCTGATTGTTTTTTTGGCGCGCGAGACTGTCACGAAACCTTCCTCCAGCGGCTGGCGAATCATCTCCAAGATATGCCTGGGAAATTCTGCAAATTCGTCAAGAAATAAGATTCCGAAATGGGCCAGCGACAATTCACCAGGCCTGGGATATGTCCCGCCGCCAACCAGAGCCGGACCGCTTGCTGTGTGGTGCGGCATTCGGACAGGCCGTGTGGCTAATAACGCCTTGTTCTTGTCCAGCAGACCCACGGAGGAATATATACGAGTAGTCTCGAGTGACTCTTCCAGGCTCAGTGGCGGCAAAATAGTTGCTAACCTCTGGGACAGCATCGTCTTTCCTGCCCCGGGTGGGCCTATCATCATAATGTTGTGCCCGCCTGCAGCAGCTACTGTCAGTGCCCGTTTGACAGATTCCTGGCCCTTAACGTCTGCAAAATCAACTTCATAGTTTGATTCTATGTTAAAGAGCTCCTCAACATCAACGGATATTGTCTCAAGCGGCAGCTGACCGGAAAGAAAACCGACCGTCTGAGCAAGTGAGCCGATGCCATAGACCTCAACATTTTCGACGACCGCAGCTTCTTTGGCGTTGTCCAGAGGGACAATCATTCGATTAAAGCCGTTTGCAGCAGCCGTCATCGCCATACTCAATACTCCGTTGACCGGCCTGACTCTTCCGTCGAGTGCAAGCTCGCCGACAATTATATATTCTTTTAGAACCGTGCTTGTAAAGACACCTGAGCCGAGCAGCATTCCGAGAGCAATTGGCAAATCGAAGGCAGGACCTGCTTTTTTCACATTGGCTGGTGCCAGATTTATTAGCGACTGGGTTTTGGGATACTTGTAGCCGCAGTTAATAATCGCACTTTTGACCCTCTCGATGCTTTCCTTTACCGCCGCATCGGGCAGCCCTACTATCAGAGACCTTTCAAATCCTCCGCGGGCAACGTCAACTTCAACCTCGCAGATTATCCCTTCAATCCCTTCGAGTGTCACACTATGCAATCTTGCCAACATATTTTGCCCTTTCCTTCTCCGTAGTAGGAACTACGAAGGACGAATATAGATTGAAAGAGACATTTTAAGACGGCATTTTCAAAACCGCAAGGAAATTTCAGTCCTTCTCGCCTCGGGGCGCTCGCCTCTCAGCGAAGCCGAGGGAAGCCACGGGATGGTAAAGGTGCTTTACAAGAAAATCCTTGATTTTAGTCCCTATAAATAGTATAATTACTGATAGTAAAAAGCGGTATAAATCTATATTTCAATTAGTCTTTGTATGTCCGTGCTTACGTCGGTGTAATTTCGTGTCTCAGGAGGGCAACAAATGCGATTCGGTATTGTTTTTTATCCGCCGTATGTCCGGCGGATAAAGAAGAATCTGTTATTGTTTGCGGTGGTTACCGTTATTTTTTCTATCTGCATCGGCCGACTGGCTCTGGCCGAATCGGGTAAGATTATCGGTTGGGGCGTTCAGGTTGTCGGGGTCAACCTGAGCGGTGGTTTTTCAACCATCGCCGCAGGCACCTTCCATAGTATAGGTCTAAAGGCCGATGGCTCCATAGTCGCTTGGGGATCCAATAGGTTCAGCCAGTGCGAGGTGCCTACACCCAATGCCGGCTTTATCGCTATCGCCGCAGGCAAATCCCACAGTCTGGGCCTAAAAATTGATGGCTCTATTGTTGCCTGGGGAGATAATTATTACGGCCAGTGCGATGTTCCTTCGCCCAATGGCGGATTCATTGCCGTCGCCGCAGGATGGATCCACTCGCTTGGCCTGAAGGAGGATGGTTCTATCGTGGCTTGGGGAAATAACGACTTTAGCCAGTGCAATATCCCTTCTCCCAATAGCGGCTTTATCGCAATCGCCGCAGGCCAATACCACAGTCTGGGCCTAAAGGCCGATGGCTCCATAGTCGCCTGGGGAAGAAACAACTTTGGCCAGTGCAATATTCCTTCGCCCAATACTGGTTTTATCGCAATCGCCGCAGGCCACGAGCACAGCTTGGGCCTAAAGGCCGATGGTTCCATAGTCACTTGGGGCCGTAATATCGAGGGCCAGTGCGATGTGCCTTCGCCCAATAGCGGCTTTACCACCGTCGTCTCAGGTCACTACCACAGCCTAGGCCTAAAAGCCGATGACTCAATAGTCGCCTGGGGAGACAACAGCTATGGCCAGTGCGATGTGCCTCCATTTAATAGCGATTTTATCGCCGTCGCTGGAGGCTACTGGCATAGCCTTGGCCTAAAGGCCGATGGCTCTGTAGTCACTTGGGGCAGAAATTCTTTGGGGCAGTGCAATATTCCTTCGCCCAATACTGGTTTTATCGCAATCGCCGCAGGCCACGAGCACAGCTTGGGCCTAAAGGCCGATGGTTCCATAGTCACTTGGGGCCGTAATATCGAGGGCCAGTGCGATGTGCCTTCACCCAATAGCGGCTTTATCGCCGTCGCCGCAGGCTGGTCACACAGCTTGGGCTTGAAGGAAGATGGCTCTATCGTGGCTTGGGGAGGAAACGACTATGGCCAGTGTGATGTGCCTTTGCCCAATACTCACTTTTCCACCCTTGCGGCAGGCTACCGGCACAGCTTAGGCCTAAAAGCCGATGGCTCCATAGTCGCCTGGGGAGACAATGATTACAATCAGTGCGATGTGCCTTCGACGAATAGCTCTTTTATCGCTGTCGCCGCGGGCGGTGATCATAGTATTGGACTAAAGGCCGATGGCTCCATAGTCGCCTGGGGAAGCAATGACGATTGTCAGTGTGATGTTCCTTCACCCAATAGTGGTTTTATTGCCGTCGCCGCAGGCGGCCGTCACAGCCTTGGCCTGAAGGAAGATGGATCGGTCGTGGCCTGGGGATGTAACGAAGTAAGCCAATGCGATATCCCTGAACCCAATAGCGGCTTTATCGCCATCGCCGCAGGCGAGTACCACAGCATTGGCCTAAAGGCTGATGGTTCTATAGTTGCTTGGGGCCATAACAGCGAAGGCGAATACGATGATTTGCCTTCACCTAATGTCGGTTTTATTGCCATCGCCGCAGGCTATGAGCACATCCTGGGTATAAAGCAAGTCTGCGAATATTCGCTCATCGGTGATTTAAATGACGACTGCAGAGTTGATTTTTATGACTTCGCCGAGATGGTGGGAAACTGGCTAATCGATTGCAACATAGACCCGAATAATCCGGCCTGCATACCAAAATAAATGTAAAACTTAAAATGTAAACCGTAAAGCCATAATTCAAAATGCAAAATGGAAGCTGCCAGCCAGCACCCGCAGGTTATAGCTTTAAGTTTTTAGTTTCTACAGGTCACGAATCATAGCCTTATGACTTCCAGGCCGTGTGTGGTCATTAGCTGCGAATCAGACATTATCTTTTTAGCATCACCATCAGCGACTATTCTGCCTTTGTCAAGCAGAACAGCTCTTTCGGCAAGTGCGATTGCAAAATTCATATTGCACGTCGCTATTATCAAAGTCTGAGGCAAATTCTTGAGCAGCTTTATAAGATTGTTACGGTTTCTCGGGTCCAGACTGCCGTCGGGCTCATCGAGTGTAATTATTTTGGGGCTCATAGAAAGAATGGTTGCTATAGCAGCGGCTCGCTTTTGACCTGCTGAGAGATGATGGGGGGCCTTATCTGACATTTCGGCCAGGCCGACGGTTTTCAATGCATCAGCAACTCGGTCTTTTACCTGCTCGGCTGTAATGCCCATATTAAGCGGGCCGAACGCCACATCATCGAACAAAGTAGGCATAAATAACTGGTCATCAGGATTTTCCATGCAGCAGCCTAAGCGTGTGCGTATCTTTTTCAGATTTTTCCTGCTGATTTGCAAACCATCGATAAGCACCTTCCCAGTCCCTTTTACAAAGCCAGCCATAGCAAGCAGCAGTGTCGATTTACCAGCTCCATTTGGGCCGAGCAGGGCAACCTTCTGGCCGTGCTCGATGCTTAACGTTATTTCGCTAAGGGCGATGGTGCCGTCCGGATATTCGTATGAGAAACTGTTTATTTCAATCGCTTTAGGCATTGAAAACCTCTATTGTAAAGCCGGTCTTACAAGGATATACAATCCTAACATAAATGATGCCGCTATAATGGCAAAGAACAGGTCGGCTCGGCGAATTTGCAGCCTGGAAATGCTGTGCCACCTCCCATCAAAGCCGCGAGCCTGCATCGCAATATTTATATGCCCGGCGGTGTCAATACTGCGGGTGAGCAAGGAGCCGAGCATAGCCCCTGCGGTTTTGAGTTCTATTTTAAAGCCGAGGTTTTTCAGTTTTCTCGTTGCCCTTGCTCGCAATATATGATGGGCCCGGTCAATAAGAACGAATATATAGCGGTATAGAAAGCCAAGCTGGATGACTAATACTTTGGGTAGCCCCAGCCATTGCAATCCGGTGAGTAAATCAGCGAAACGCGTGGTAGAAACAAGCGCTATCAGAGCCAGCATTGTAACGGTGAACTTGCCCAGAATGACAAAACATCGCAACCAGCCGAGCGTGCTCTGCCAGACAAACGGCCCAAAAGCAAGAGCAACAGGCGTTTTATCATACAAAGGACAGCTCAATGCCAGAACCAAAACAAAAGGACTGACCAAAAGTGTTTGCTTGAAAGCAAACCTTAATGGAATTTTGCCCAGAACAAGAATAGTAAAGGGGCCAATAGCATAACAGGCCAAGATGCTAAGCGATGTGCGCGGCAGAGAAATAACCAGAGCGGTGAAGATAAGTAAGACTACGAACTTCACCCTGCTATCAAGCCGATGTATTGGAGAATCCTGATAGGCAAATTTGTCTATATGAGCGTGATGCATTTAAAAGCTACTACTTTATAGCATTTGATTTTATGGGTTATAACCGCAGGTTAAATATGTTTAGCCCCACGTTTTAAGTGGGGTTTTCTGACTGTTTTTTTCTCAAAATCCATGCGGTCAGCCAAATGACAGCCATTGTCGCGCCCGAGCCGACTACGCCTGCAAAGCTGGTCCAGCCCGCCGATATTTCTGACTCTTGCTGGGCTGCTTCCGCCGATGCCGGGGTTCTAATTGAATAATCAGGCATTAAGGAGTATTTTGACTGGAGATTATCTACAGCGATAATCCTCGGGTCCTCGTTAGATACGGCAGCTTTGAAATCCGGCTGGTCCGGTCTTTCGGCATAACTCCACTCCAGGCCATCGGGCAGGTCAGAGGCAAGTAAGGAAAGCCCTGCACAAGTAATAATGGTGAAAACTAAAAGCGTTATGAGAACTGCTTTTCTGCTTAATCTGACTTTGCCCGGCAGAGAATCAACAACAATATCAGGCCTGACCTGCTGGATGTATCCTAACACCGCTACTGTAATCAAGCCCTCGATAAGTCCAACTAAGAAATGAACGCCAATCATTGTTATCAGAAAAGTTGAGAATGGAACTGCTAATACGCCGGATAATGCCGCCTGTATAGGAACAAAAATCGCTCCTGCTTCGATGGCAATCACACAAGCTAGAACTGCGCCGATATATGCCCGCAAACTGCTAAACGGTCCTGTCGTTGCGGTCTTGTATAAAAAATAGCCAAGATAACTGGGCACAAGAGCCATATTGATAATGTTACATCCGAGCGCTAACAGGCCGCCATCCTGGAAAATAAGACACTGGATAATCACCACTGAGGATATGACTATTGCCCCGGCGTGCGGACCCAATATGATTGCCAGCAGCACCGCTCCAACCATATGTCCGCTTGTTCCCGGCATTGCCGGAAGCTGGAAGTTCACCATTTGTGCAGCAAAAACGAATGCTCCCAGAATGCCCATCAGAGCAAGTTTGTCTGTGGTGATAATCTGCCTGACTTTTCTGCAGATAAGGCTCAGACCGCCGGCTGCTATTGCCAGAGCACCGGCAGCAACCGGAACCGACAGTAATTCATTAGCCATATGCATAATAATATCCTCTCGTTACTGTTACTTTTACTTGGTTAACCTTTTAGCTCTCATCTTACGAAATTTCAACACTTAAAAAGTCATTTGTGCCCGGACACCTAAAATCAAAGCATCACTGACCGTTTTGCTGCCGCCCGGATTGGCTACGTATTGAACACTCGGACTTATATTCAGCCACGGTGTAACCTGAGTATTATAGTAAAGCTCAAGTGCGCTTTCATAATCCTCCGTGTAGGTTGCAGATGCGCTATTACTGAATATACCCTGGGCAAAGCCGACACCAAGCACATCGTCGTCACGGCCTTCTATGAGTCCCTGATAATGAAATCCGAAACTCCAGAAATTGGTAATATCATTTCTCTTGCCGTCTGCATAGCCGTATCTGAAAAATGCTCCAAGCCCTTGATTATCTTGGGGGTCGGCATTTTCCTTAATCAACATCTGGTCGCAGCTAAGATAAAAACCGACATCATCGCGGTAACTCTTGCCTGCATCTGCATAGTCCGTATTAGCTTTCGGCTGAGGGTCATTCCAGAGACCTACACGATAAATACCCTGCAACGGCCCTTTGGAAGAACTTATTTGCGGTGCTATACCGGTCTCAAATATATAGAAAAAATAGTCCTCACCGCCAAATGTTGTCTTAAAACCGGTCTCTCTGAAGTCATTCTGGGCATCTACAACGGCTGCGGAGAGATACCACCGCCCTACAGGGTTATAGAAGGCGGCTATACCAAGGGCGTAGTCCGGGAAAGGGATTGTCGGATTATTGACCAGGGCGCTATTTAAGAACTGGGTGCTCTCGTCGTTGGCAAAGAAACTGCTATCAAATGCAACTGGACAGTCATGACACTCAAAGCCGCCGGTAATGTCCATCTTGCCGATTCTTAAAAGGAACGACCCATCAAACATAGATTGTTCATACCATAGCTCTGTAACGACCATTGAATTTCTTGGCATAGCATCGCCATTTATGCCGAATGCACTGCCTACTGAAGGCCCGTCAATACCCTCAGACTTCGGCCACCAACCCTCTGTGTGCACATAGAGAGTTCCACCCTCGATACCTAACAGCTTCTGCATATCTGCAGATAATTCTATGTCATAGCTTCCTGAGAATCGACCGGTCTGCCGATGTGTGCTAATACCACCGTGGACATTTTGCTGATAGATATTTGTAACTCCCAGGCCAATTTCTATCCCCCTATCAGAAAGATTGTCACCAAGGCCAAAGAAGCCGTCTGTTAATGTATCCCGCTGCCATATATTACTGTGATTGGCTAACTCTTCTGATTTTGTGTCTTCTGCTCTTAAGGGATTCACAACACTCAACAAAACCAACAGACTCACAACAATCCTTGTTCTGTTCATATTCACTCCTTTTCTGGCATACATATATAGGAGTCGTGTTACTTTGCAATCATGATTGGTAAAAGAAGATTATTTTATTTGGAACTTAGAATCTTCATTCTGGAGCGGTGCATTCCAGCCAATGTAAGGCGAGAATCGCCAAGTCCAGCAGGTTAACACGACAATCCTGGTTCAGGTCGCCAAGCGGATAAGGGTGCTCCGGGTCGCCACATTGCGGCACCGCGTAGCCTATAATAGTTTCTCCAACGATGCCATCTGTGGTCATACCCATATTCGGATTCGTCCAATCTGGATGTGCCTCGCCCTGCACAAAAATCAGATAAGTAGCCTCTTGTGGGAGCCGCGAAGCTACTTCGTCCAGCAACCACGATTCAAAATCTTCTGATGTGCCTCCAAAGTAGCCTAACGGATCGTCGAGTGTAGTTGCGTCCATACTGGTAATGGTCAGTTCGCTAACGGGGATAATAAATCCATGCCAACGATAATTGTCAAACGTCATATCAATGCTGCCCGGGCCTGGAAATGGTGTGTCATAGTACCAGTCGAAGCTTGCCTCGAATACCCAGTTTGCATCGGCTGATGCTATATACGTCCCGGCATTGGGCATTCCATCGGTATTATAATCGGTTGCGGGGTCACCAATCTGGACCAACCACTGGGTGCTTGATTTTGAGGGAGCGATGTATCCGTCGAATGTGAGCGACTCGATGCTCAATGGACCGCCGTTCTGCAAATCGACGTCAATCACAAGCGAGCTGCTCATCGAGTGGATACTTTCGGCATAGCCGGGTGGATAATTTGGCTCTGATATGCCTACAGGATTCATAAAATTGAAGCTAAAGCAACCGTTGGGATTGTAGATAGTTCCTGTGATATCATCGGTTGTTTGTATAAGGTGGTCACCTGAAACGCCAACCTCTCCGCTTGGTTGAGGCAACAGTTGTATGTTGTCTGTGTGCATTAGCAATTCAAACTCTATAGAACCGGCTGGCACATCCGCAACAAGCAACACCGTTAGCAGAATAATAAGCACCGAGTTTTTTGTTTCCATAACCACTTCTCCTAAGAAAATTACTTATTGTGTTTTAATATGCTACGTTCATACGAGTTTTGACCTGAGTTTTTATCCACCTTTTTGTTGTTATGCGTCTGGCTGGTATGATGGTGGCTGTTGAGATGTTGCCTTACCCAGTATGGCACGCACGCATCAGGGTAACTATCAAAATTGGGAATGTATGGCTTGATATCAAGAACAGGCGTGTCATCCAGCGCATCCAGGCCCTTTACGATAACCTCACCCGCGTCAGTGGAGAAAGATAGCAACTCAACAACAGACATCCCAACAAAATTGGGCCGTACCGGCATCCTTGTAGCGAACACTTTCACGTGGGGTGGCTTGTTATGGTCCCTTGGCATTTTCCATTCCTTGGACCGATGTACCCGAAACAAGACAATGATATGCGAAAAGCCGGTCAGGCCGCCTAACCCCTTAGCGTATTTTGGCAAAAGGCGAATCTGTGAGACATCCGCTGTCCATCCTGTGTGCGTGTGGGCTACATCTTCAGTTTGGGTGTAAGCTGATTGTACGTATCCTATTGGCCGAATGGAGAGCGAATCTGAAGTTGCTACACTTGGATTTGTATTTGGTCTTTTCATTTGCTGCTCTTGACACTTGTGATTGATTTGTTAACCAGTAATCCGGCAATCATGCCTAAGACCACGTTAATTACAACAATGCCCCCCACCGTAAGGGCCAAATGCTCACCGCCTTGCGAAATTGGCCGCATCAGAAGAGTCCAGAAAGATAAAGCGAGCAAAATCCTTGCACCACTGAGGCCGCCGCCTGTTAATATCAGGCTTAATTTCCGTGATGGCAGTTGCCTCAAATAACACCATATCAAATCTCCAGTAACACCAGCTAATAGTGGTACAAGCAGTGACATTGGCCACCAGCCGATAAATCCTGCTGTCAGTCTTGTGCTTATTTCGGCTATTGCAACAACGGTTAATGCACCGAAACGGTTGATTCGAAGCAAAATCACCAGCAAAATGAATGCACGCGGCAATGCCACGGCTATCGAACCTGACATTGGGACTGGCCAAGCCAGATGGAATGTTCGTCCCAAGAGCTGCTCAACACCAGCCAGAGCTATACCACCAGCGACAGCGAACGACAGTTCTCGCCAGCTTAGAAAATCGAACTTGCCCTTGATGTTTGTTAGTGTTAGTTGGCTTTGATTTAGAAAATTTGTTCGTAACATTTTTTATCTCCCAATAGTATTATTTGTTTCAAAATGCGCCCGGCGTCCTATGCCGGACAAACTGTACACTTATATCTGCAAAAAGGACATTCCTGCCGCCGCCCCAGCCGCCTTTCTCCATATGTGGAAAAACCGGTACATTTTTACGAACCCAGTCGCTCATTAGCCACCGGCTTGATGGCGAATCATCTTTCAAAAGATGAGGGTATTCAGAAAGACGCAACGGCAGTGGCATACGTGTATCTCGTCGCATTATAGAGAAATATTTATAGCTGATGTAAAAGCGTGCCCAATTTTCGTCCGTATTAATGACTGAATCACCACCCGGCCCGCCATATTCATCACTTTGTGCATACTGCTCAATTGATGCTGCACTGGGACAGTAAAATACGTTACGATTGGCCAGATATTTGGGAAAAAGACTGCCAGCTAAAATCGATTGCGGATTACCGCAGAGTTGCTCAATCGGATACCACCCATTGTTATCCATAGCATACATTTTCAGAGCAAGACCTGTTTGTCGCAGGTTACTTGCACATGCAATCCTACGCGCTTGTTCCCTGCTTTTGCCGAGTGAGGGGAGAAGAATGGCAATTAGTGTTGCCGTAGTTGCCATAACCACCAGCAGTTCAGCAAGAGAAAATCCAGATGACAGATGTTGCATATGTGGATTTTGACGCCTTATTATACTTGAACTTATTGTATTTTTAACTTGTATTAGAGCTTGCTCTTTCATATTGCGCATAAAAATATAAAATTCGTGCTACTTAATCAAGAAAATAATTGACAAAAAATAATTTTTTTATATGCTCATTCGGGATTTAAGTTATTAGTTTCAGGAAGAATATATGACATTGTCTCAGAAAGTTCTTGTTGTGGATTTGAATGAGTTGGCCGGGTATCAAAGACTTTTAGAGGGCGAGCCACAAACCTGTGGAATGCGCTCAGGCAGAGTATATTTAAGTCCTGGCGAGAGCTGCGGACGTCATAGCACCAAACAAAATGAGGAAATGCTGATTTTTATCTCCGGTAAGGGTTTGCTGCTGATTGGCGAAAAAGACCAGTTTATGGTTGGACAGGGCAAAGTTTCCTACATACCCCCCAACACGGTCCACGACGTTAAAAATACCGGTTCCGAGCCGCTTATTTACATTTATTGTGTTGCCCCCGTAAGTGGCAAATTAGGCCAGTGAATATCAAGTAAGCTAATGAAATATGTGTTTCCAGGGCCTGTAAGCCGATACTTTCCCCATAGAAACCTTATTTTTCTTAAGAATCATTCTTGCCCACGGTTCAGCCGCTGAAAGCCTATATTGTCGATTTTAAGACCTGAAAATAGGGGAAATTAAGAAATTTTGGGGAAAATTGAAAGATTCTGGAAAAAATGCTTGCAAAAGTTGCAGAGGGCGTTATAATTACAATTGATAAGAGTAGTTCTTTTCTTCTTATATCTTGGTGAGTGTAAGTCAGTGGTTTATAAGTGTGCAATATATTTGTATGCTGACTTACAGAAGCTGGGGTTTGTGGAAACCCCAGCTTTTTTATGCGCTCTGCACCTATGCAATTTAGCGAGGGGGAAAGTAGGGTAGAGTAAGAGAGACTTGCTCGCCGGTGCATTCTGTAGGTTACCGAAGACAATTATTTGTAGTTCAACGAGAAGAATATTGCCTTATGCCTGGTAAAAACCTGCATAAAAAACGTTTGTATAACAAATTTGAACCTTATGGCGTAATTGGCCAAAAGCTCTTCAATGATGCAGCTTGGTGTTTATTAGGGCGGCTAAAAGGATATGTCTTAATCTGTCAATGCTTATGTTATTGAGGTAATCTTCGGTAAAATCCAACTTAAAGCGGCCTTTGAAATTCTTAATACGTCTTTTAAGCTCGTCTTTGCCCAAAGCTGTAATTGATGTTGCCGCCTCTTCAAAATACTCTGTCGAAGCCATTGCCTGACCTTTGAAAAACCGCTATCACAAGTTGGATTTGACCATTCGAACCCACCGCCTGAGTCTCTGTAATTGTTCCGACCTGAGGGGTTCTCGGTTGGAATATCGTCTATTGTATTATGCCGCTTTTGTGGGGAATTCTTTGGCGTATTAAAAGCTTCGAGATTGGCTTATTATTGGCCTAAAATTTTTTTGTCATTTTTGTTGGAGTCTGATAACTTTTTGATATGAGAACTGAAGAGCTAAATTACTATCTTCCGCCCGAACTGATTGCTCAGCATCCTGCCGCTGTTCGAAGTGATTCACGACTTTTGGTTTTTAACCGTTCTAATGGCCAGATTATCGACAGCCAATTTAGCCGGCTCTGCGATTTTTTGTCGCCCGGCGATTGTCTTGTCCTTAATGATACGAAAGTTTTACCTGCTCGTTTTTTTGCCTGTCGTCGCAGCGGGGCCAAACTTGAAGGTTTGTTTCTGGCTGAAAACACAACCGGCATCTGGGACATAATGTTAAAAGGAAGCCGTAAGGTAAAGCCGGGCGAGAAATTGTATCTGATGGACAAGCAAAATCAGATTTTTAGCACGGTGGTGGTGCTTGAAAGGATAAATGGAGGCAAATGTCGCCTGAAGGTGGATACTGATAGCGATGTGGAAACTATTCTTGATAAAGTTGGCTACCCGCCTTTGCCGCCGTATATCAAACGAGACGATGACCTCGCTGTTGCGGCAGTGGATAAGCTGCGGTATCAAACGGTTTATGCCCAGCATACAGGCGCTGTCGCAGCACCTACAGCGGGCCTGCATTTTACAGACAAGCTAATCGAGCGATTAAAACAGACTGGTATTCACTTTGCATATATAACGTTGCACATAGGAGAAGGGACGTTTAAGCCGGTAACTGCAGAAAATCTCGAAGACCACCAAATACATCAGGAAAGATTCAGCATCAGCGAGGAAAACGCCGGGATAATAAATATAGCAAAAGATAAAGGCAGCCGGATAATCGCTGTGGGCACAACATCAGCGAGAACTCTCGAGACGATTGCAACTGGTTCAAAGGTTAAAGCAACCAGGGGTTCAACAGGTTTATTTATCACACCCGGCTATAAATTCAAGATTATCGACACAATGATAACTAATTTTCATCTGCCTAAATCTACGCTGCTTGCACTTGTTGCTGCCTTTGCAGGATTAGAGAACATATTAAACGCATATCAACACGCCATTGAGCAGCGATACCGTTTTTACTCTTATGGCGATGCAATGCTGATAACTTGAGAGGGCCTACTTATAGATTTCATCAAAATAGCGCTGAGCAGCAACGACTGCATGACGCATCATATCTTCGGCCTTGGCAGTCTCGCGCTTGGCAAGTAGGTCCATCAGCTTTTTAGTATCCAGTTCTCTCGCGGCTTTTTCGCAGGCTTCCCAGCTCAACACGCTTCTCGCCACTCTGTCGATGCCCTGCTCGGTGGTATCGTAGGCCCGTGTTTGCATATCATGGCCTTTCCAGCGATTATATCCTGCCTGCTGGATAAGCCCTGCAATGGCAACGTTCATACCGTTTATTCTGGCCCCGTGGTCTATGTCGTATTTTCCCGGCCCGCCGAGTATTATACCGTCATTGTATCCCTGGCTGTTAAGATGCATATGCACCATCATATCGTTATCCAGCTCTTCAACCGAATCATATACGTGGTCCAGTCCAATCATTTCTGAGTGCCCGAACTCTTTATTTACGCCTTTCTTCTTTCGGGAAACGCTGAACTCTTCCTCAATTCTTCTCCAGAATAATAGTGCACTGGCAACTGTTGGTATCAGCATCGCCGGGTGTCCTTCGTTTGGCTTTGGTTCAAAAGCTATATACAGACTGCCGCCTTTGTCCTGTTCATATTTACATAAGCTCGCAATACTTTCTTTGAGGTTTTGATACATCTGCTTAATCCCAATAGTGGCTATATCGTAGCCGAATGAGCCGTTCCAGATGACAAATGCCGGCGCTTTTTCCGGATGCCACGCCTTTTTCAAAGGCCCATAAGCCAAATCGACTGTTCTTGTTCCCAGTCCCTCTGCATTTTTTCTCTCCTGAGGGTCCAGCGATGCTATCCCCCCATAAGCATAGTGACTGTGTGCACCGGGTGTTATCATCGCCAGATACAATTTACAATCAACCAATGCGTCAGCAACTTCCGCTGCGTTGGCATCATCTACCTCCGCATCATAGTGCATCTCTATTCCCAGCTCGATATTATCCGGTATCCGGGGCCGAATCTTATCAGCCACCAGCTTAATCATCTCCGGTGTTCTAAACTTGCCGCCCCATTGCGGCCGCTGGTCGCCGGGCACAAATCCACCCTTGCCGGGATTGAACGTCCATCTACATATACTGTGTAAAGATTTCTCTGCCATTTTATCTGCTCCTTTCCCGTATCTAATTCCAAATACAATTCCTATTTGTCGTAAACGGATATGCTAACTTAGGAGTGTTCATTTTTCACCACATTTTCCGGAAATCTTCCAAACATCTGAATAAAAATCTCAATCAGAAGTTCGGGGTTGGTATAAAGGAGAGGTGCGTGAATAGAAAATCTGACTCTGAGGAAATGATATCCCCGCACTTTTCCCTATGTGCCCTTGAAAGATTGTTTTTTGATGTTGGTTTTAAGCATTCTCTGGTTGTAGATAAGGGTGGATATGCGTGAGTCTGGGTTCAGAATTCCTACCATCAGTTGATCAATACGTTAAGTCTCCAAAGTGCTCATTGCTATTTCCTATGTGCCAACTAAAGAATACCGCCTCTGAATATTCTTATGAGCCACTCTAATACCCTTACTAGTAGATCCAAGAACCCACGTCCCCATTTGATGCTGATTTCCAGCCCATCGCTCCACCAAAAAAACTTGAAATATGCTTTTCGCTCCGTGCCACCCCTACCTTTCCGTTTCTTACCATCGGGAATCTTTTGCTTAGCCATTTATGACCCCTTTCTCCGCTCGGAAGGGCATATAAAGAAATGACTTGCGATACATGTTTCTTGGCGCCAGTCTTTCCCTTCTGCACATCCATCTGCGGTAACTTATGTAAATGCGCTACTACAAGCAAATTGTCTGATAATAAATTTTATTCTATTGCAAGCTTGATTCCATGTCAATATTTTTTTACTATTTTACCCATTTTTATTTTATCTATTTTCTGCACATTGCCAAAATTATGGGAAACAAAGAAAATTTTTACAATAGACAAAAGGTTCTTTTGCTGTAATCTTTTATAGATAAGGGACTTACAGCAAATATAAAAACTTTCTCCATTTTACTGGTTTTTACACATTTTTCTTGACATTAAGGGGATGCCCGATATAATTTAAGTAGTTTAGGAGAAATGGGTGATAAAGGCTCTATGGAGGGTTCACACGTCTTTTTGCACCCCACTAATTGGGTATAAATAGGAAAAATAGCTCAAGGAGGAGTGGCTTTTACCTCCCAGGAGGAGGAACAAAAAGCCCTATAAAATCGTTTTTGAGCAAAGGCAGGGTTTATGTAAAGTATTGTCATGATACATGTTTCTTGGCGCTAGTCTTGCACTTTTTGCGGACTAGCGCCGTTTTTTTTATCCGTCATATGTCTTGCATTCTCCGGTACTTATTGGCGTTGAGCACAAGCTCACGGCCAAAGATGTCGCCATATCCATTCCCAGCTAGACGATTCCGACTGCCACATTTATCATATCACGTGCAAAGGCTTTGTTAGGCCTGAAGCTTGCGTCTTCGGAAAGTACCTTCTACTGGATCGGCTTAGTCAGCAGACTTACGATTATGGGGAAAAATGTGATCACAGCCAGAATGACCGGAAAGACCGCCCACCGTTCAGATGATTAACTCCTTTTCAATTCATATCTCAGAATATTTTCCCATCTTTCATAAGCTTTTTTGTAGGCTGTTGTTAATTTTCCGCTTGGTTCAATTGTCTTAACGGGCTTTAAACCTACAAAAGCGTCCCCTGGCCCCTTATAGATACCCGCACCGATGCCCGCTCCTCTTGCAGCACCTTGCGAGCCATCGGTATTATATAATTCCACCGTGGATTCTGTGACCGTCGCAAAGGCCTCAGCGAACAAGGGGCTAAGGAACATATTTGCATTGCCCGCTCGAACGGTTTTTACTTTTACTCCCGTCTGACACATTATTCCCAGTCCGTAATTCAACGCAAAAACAATTCCCTCTTGTGCCGCCCGCAGTAGATGTGCTCTATTGTGGATATTGAAATTCAAGCCGTGAATAGAGGCACCTAGGTTTTTATTTTCCAGCGTCCTTTCAGCCCCATTTCCATAAGGCAGAATCACAAGTCCGTCACTACCAACTTCTACGCCGCTGGCTAACTTATTCATTTGGTCATAGTCCAGCCCATCGGTGGCATTGTGTTTCAGCCAGCTATTGAGAATGCCAGTGCCGTTTAGGCACAATAGCACTCCATAACTCGGTTTTTTTGGCGAGTGATTGACGTGAACAAACGTATTGACTCTTGACTTATTATCATAATCGCTTTTTTCAGTGATACCGTAAACCACGCCCGATGTGCCGGCGGTAGCTGCTATCTCGCCTGGCTTTAAGACGTTAAGAGACAGCGCATTATTGGGCTGGTCGCCTGCTCTGTATGATATTTTGGTGCCGGCTTTTAATCCTAATTCATCGGCTGCTGTTTTGGTCAGTTCGCCCTGGACCGAGAAAGTCGGAACGACCTCTGCAATCAAATCTTCGGAAATTCCGTAATAGTCTAACACTAATTTTGCAAGACCCTGCTGTTGAAAATCCCACATTATCCCTTCAGATAGACCTGAGGGGGTCGTCTTTATCTCGCCTGTCATCTTCATTGCGATATAATCGCCCGGAAGCATTATTTTATTTATCTTGGAATAGATGTCCGGCTCGTTTTCCATAACCCACTTTAATTTCGAGGCAGTGAAATTGCCGGGCAGGTTCAGCAATCTCTTAAGGCAATTTTCTTGGCCTATATCAGCCGCTGCCTTTTCTCCGATTTGCACCGCACGGCTATCGCACCAGATTATCGAAGGCCTCAGCACCTCTTTATTTTTATCCACGATAACCAATCCGTGCATCTGGTAGGAAATCCCAATCGCTTTAATATCGGATGCGTTAAAATTAGTCTGGGATTTAATTTTTTGAGTTGCCTTTTTAACGTGCTCCCACCAGATATGCGGGTGTTGTTCAGCCCAGCCAAATTTTCCTGCGATAATCTCCAATTCTTTATGAGGTGAAGTCGCAGTTGCCAGTATCTTTCCCGTTTCTGCCTCCAGCAGTTTCGCTTTAATCGAGGAGCTCCCAACATCGTATCCTAATAGTAGCGTCATTTACACATCCCCTTACTTTTGGTCCTTTTTGTGCGGTTAGTCTCTGTCACATGTCCATTAGTCTCAGGACACAGGACTGTGATGTTTGTGGCCTTTTATCTACTGCTCAAGTATATTCTTTATCATTTCTATGTCAATAACCTCCAATGCCTGAGCTGGGCCGAGCGCCACAGCAGAATTCGGGCGTTTTCGATTGATTATTTGGCAATTGGTATAATAAATAA